>JASJEC010000029.1 GCA_030064845.1 Kiloniellales bacterium | reverse complement strand
GGCAAGAAGCCTGGCGACCAGGCGGGCGGCGGCAAGAAGCCGGGCGACCAGGCGGGCGGCGGCAAGAAGCCTGGCGACCAGGCGGGCGGCGGCAAGAAGCCGGGCGACCAGGCGGGCGGCGGCAAGAAGCCTGGCGACCAGGCGGGAAGCGGCAAGAAGCCGGGCGACCAGGCGGGCGGCGGCAAGAAGCCGGGTGATCAAGCCGGAAGCGGCAACAATCAACTTGCCGGCAAGGGCGGGAAGGGCACCTGCTCCTTCCACGGTGAAACGCTGATTCTCACGCGGCGCGGGGAGGTGCCAATCCGGGATGTTCATGTCGGAGACGAGGTGATGGCGCGCGACGAGGCTTCCGGCGAGACGGCCTGGAAAGCCGTCGTCGCGCACTACGCGAACCGTTACGAGCACACGCTCCGGATCGTGATCCTAGATTTGGAGTCGGGCGCCAGCCATGTCGTCCGGTCGAACAGGATCCACCCCTTTTTCGTCGTGTCGAAAGAGCAGCAGCCCGAACTGCTGGCCGTATCCGGCGGCGAGCCGCAGCGCGGCAAAGGCAGTCTGGAGGGCGACTGGGTCGAAGCCGCGCAGCTGCGGAGCGGAGACCGGCTGCTCGGCACCGGCGGTGGGTGGTCGGAAATCGTCAACGTCTCGAGCGCACGCAGTCCGTTCACCGCCTTCAATGTGACCGTGGCGGACTTCCACACCTATTTCGTCAAGGGCCCGAGCGCCAACGACAATGTTCCGTCGGTCTGGGTGCACAATAAATGCGACGAGAAACTGCCGACCGGGTCGAGGCGGGCGGATCCGCCGGTGACGAAGTACGGCCAGCCGCGCTACCGGGCGCCGGATGGCGACGAGTACTACCGGGGATGGGACGGCCGCTACTACCGCGACCGGGTCTTCGAGAACGGCGTCCTGCGCGTTGATCCGGAGCACCCCCCCACCCCGCGCCCTTCAGGCGCCATTGCCGGAGACGCGGTTGGCCCGCCACCCTTCGTCCGGGAGGGGAAGGCGAAACAGTTGCGGCAAGATCTCTACGAGGACTTGTTGGAAGAGCTCCGGGCCGCGGGCCTGACCGAGGATGAGGTCGCCGAGTTCATTCGGACGGACGAGCTCATCAGCTACCACAAGAACATTCGCGGCTCGCTCGGCAACATGACGGGCCAAGAGCGACGCTTCTTTGAAGAGCGCCTGGAACAGCTCGCGGACAGGCAGGAAGCCCTATGGGAACGAATGCGTGACCTAGCACGCAAGCGCGGCGAGCCCAGCAGCGTTGAAACGCGTTTCACAGCGACGAACGAATTCGGCAATGTGTATCAGGTAGAGAACAATTTCGCGAAGATCGAAGATCTCAGGAAGTCACTCCAGGTCGAATCGTTCCAGGCCGATCGGCTTATCACCGGACGACGACCGGGCGATGTCGGTGAATTCGAGCTCTCATTCTCGACGACGACGAGTGACCTGAGGAACAGTTTCAGCAATGACAAGATCCTGAACCCGAACACCGGGAAAATGGAGGATCCGACCGCCCCCACCGACTTGGACCATGTCTGGCCGGTCAGCGAGATTACGCGTGGAAAGCAGTTCCGCGGGCTCTCGATCGATAAACAGAAAGCTGTGATCCACGATCCCGAGCTCTTGATGAGAATGGATAGTGGTTTGAACAGAGCGAAGCAGGATCGCATTGGCTCAGATTTTAGGCGGTGGATGCGAGATGAAAGGGGATACAATAAGTACTACGTGGACTTCATGATGAAACGCCAAAGACAGGCCCAGGATTACGCGGATGTCCTGGTCGATTGCCTGGCGAAAGGTGGTTCAGCGGGAGCCTGTCAACAGAAGGCCATCGCGAAGCATCCGCGACCGACCTATACGCCCCCGGCTTGACCAGGCAGCCCTGTTCGGAACGCGAATCCTTCCGCTTGAGACCTGCGATCCGGGAACGACGACGGCCTCTGCCGCCGCCTCGCCTCAGTCCAGCTCGAAGGCGTCCTTGTAGTCGCGTTTCAGGGCCGGGTCCTGCCGCTCTTTCAGCAACAGGTAGTTGCCGACCGCCAGCATGTCGAGCTCGGTGCCCATGAAGCAGTGGAAGGCGTCCTTCGGGCTGCCGACGATCGGTTCGCCCCGGACGTTGAACGAGGTGTTGACGATCACCGGGCAGCCGGTCCGCGCCTTGAATCGCGAGATCAGCCCGTGGTAGCGCGGGTTGGTCTCCTTGTGGACGGTCTGGATGCGGGCCGAGTAGTCGACGTGGGTCACGGCCGGTATGTCGGAGCGTGCGACGTTCAGCTTGTCGATGCCGAAGCGCGACTCCTCCTCGTCGGTCATCGCCTTCTGCCGCTCCTTCTTCACGTCCGCGACCAGCAGCATGTAGGGGCTCGGCCGGTCGATCTCGAACCAGGCGCCGACGTCTTCCGCCAGGCATGACGGTGCGAAGGGCCGGAAGCTCTCGCGGTACTTGACCTTGAGGTTGAGCACCTTCTGCATGCTCGGCGAGCGTGCATCGCCCAGGATAGAGCGGTTGCCCAAGGCACGCGGCCCGAACTCCATGCGCCCCTGAAACCAGCCGACCGCCTTGCCGTCGGCCAGTCCATCGGCGACGGAGTCGAGAAGCTCTTCCTCGTCCAGCAGCGTGAAGACAGCACCCTCCGCCTCCAGGGCTTGGCGGACCTGCTCGTCGGAGAAGGCCGGACCCAGGTAGGCGCCGGACATACCGTCGGCCACGTTGGTGATCTGCCGCTCCTTGCCGAGGTGCCAATGGTAGGCGGTCAGGGCGGCGCCCAGCGAGCCGCCCGCGTCGCCGGCGGCGGCTTGGATCCAGATGTCGTCGAAGATGCCCTCGCGCAGCAGCTTGCCGTTGGCCACGCAGTTGAGCGCCACGCCGCCGGCCAGGCAGAGCTTCCGCTGCCCGGTCTCCTTGGCGATCGAACGGCCGAGCCGCAGCACGACCTCTTCGGTGACCGCCTGCACCGAGGCGGCGAGGTCCATGTGGCGCTGGTCGAGCCGTTCCTCGGCGCCGCGCGGCGGTCCGCCCATGAGACGGTCGAAGCGCGCGTTGGTCATGGTCAGGCCGGTGCAGTAGTCGAAGTAGTCCATGTTGAGCTTGAACGAGCCGTCCGATTTCACGTCGATCAAGTTCTCGAGGATCAGGTCGGCGTACTTCGGCTCGCCGTAGGGCGCCAGGCCCATGACCTTGTATTCGCCCGAGTTCACCTTGAACCCGGTGTAGTAGGTAAAAGCGGAGTAGAGCAGGCCGAGGGAGTGGGGGAAGTGGATCTCCTTCAGCATCTCCAGCCGGTTGTCCCGGCCGACGCTGAGCGAGGTCGTGGCCCACTCGCCGACGCCGTCCATGGTGAGGACAGCGGCGTCCTGGAAAGGCGAGGGGTAGAAGGCGCTGGCCGCGTGGCTCTGGTGGTGCTCGGCGAAGAGCAGCTTTCCGGCCAGCCCGTTCTCCGGCGCGAAGGCCTCGAGCTCTTTGAGCAGCAGGCTCTTCTGGAACAGCTTTTCCTTGATCCAGACCGGAATGGCCATGGAGAAGGAGCGAAAGCCGCGCGGCGCGAAGGCTAGGTAGGTCTCGAGCAGCCGTTCGAACTTCAGGAAGGGCTTGTCGTAGAAGGCCACGTAGTCGACGTCGGCGAGGCCGCAGCCGGCCTGATCGAGGCAGGCGGCGATCGCCTGGGCGGGAAAGCCCGAATCGTGCTTCTTGCGTGTGAAGCGCTCTTCCTGGGCCGCCGCGACGATCCGGCCGTCGTCGACCAGCGCCGCGGCCGAGTCGTGGTAGAAGGCCGAGATGCCGAGGATCTTCATCGGCGGCTAGAAGACCGTGTAGATGAAGGGTGCCACTGCCGATCCCTGGGCGAGTACGAGCAGGCCGCCGAAAAGCAGAATGATCAGCATGATCGGCGCCAGCCAGAATTTTTTCCGGACGCGAAGAAACTGCCAAAGCTCGATCAGGAAGGACATGGGTTCCCACCCCGGAATTTCGATGAAAAACCTGCGCGGCGGGCGGACACTGCCTCACCAGGTCCGGCTAGGCAACCCGCTTTGACCACGGTGGCCGGCGGCGGCTCGCAGAGCGGGCGGCGCAGAAGCGGCTTGAAACCGCCGCCGAGATGTTGGACCGTCCCGCCGCCAGCCGCGCGCCCCATCCTCGGCGCGGCGAAACGGGAGACCGGGCGATGTCGGGCAAGATGAACTTCCACGAGGCCATGGCACAGCGCGAGGCGCCCAAGGGGGGCTCGGACCGGGCTTTCGGCGTCGTGTTCACGGTCGTCTTCGCGGCGATCGGCTTGTGGCCGGTGCTGTTCTCCAATCCCCCGCGGCTCTGGTCTCTCGGCGTGGCCGCGGTCTTCCTCGCTCTGGCCCTTCTCCGACCGCAGCTTCTGGCGCCGCTCAACACCCTCTGGACGCGCTTCGGGCTGCTGCTGCACCGGATCGTCAACCCGATCATCCTTGGCCTGATCTTCTTCGTCGTCATCACGCCTTCCGGACTGTTGCGGCAGTGGCTGCGGCGCGATCCGCTCAACGTCGCCTTCGATCCCGCGGCCGAGACCTACTGGATCGAGCGCGAGCCGGGGCCGGCGCCCGAGACCATGAAACAACAGTTCTGAGGGCGGGGCGGCGCTCCGGAAGACCGTGATCGCGGTTCCCGGCGGCGCGCGCCGACCTGCTTTCGGCGCTTTATTGGATTTTTCGACACTGAATCTGTCATGCTGAGCGCCGGCGCACCGGCGGGCGGGAAGGGGAATGGCGAGCAGAGCGGGGAAGGAAGGCTACGGCTCGGCGCTGGACAAGGCACTGGCTGTCATGGAGGCGGTGACCGCCCACCCCCAGGCCGTCGGATTGCCGGACCTGACCGTCAAGGTCGGCCTGCCGCGGCAATCGCTGCACCGCATTCTGCGGCAGCTCGAGGAGAACGGCCTGGTGATCCGCAACCCGACCAACGACCGTTTCTCCGTCGGCCCCAGGCTGTCACGCCTGGCGATCGGCGCCCTGTTCTCGGAGAACCACAACATGCCGGCGCGCGCCGCGCTCAAGGACACGGTCGTGCGCATCGGCGAGAGCTGCAACATCGGCATTCTCGACGGTCTCGACTTCGTCTACCTCGAGAGGATCGAGACGGAGAACGCCCTGCGCGTCCACTTCGAGTCCGGCAGCCACGTCCCGGCGCACTGCACGTCGGGCGGCAAGGTTCTCTTGGCGCACCTGCCCGAGCCCCTGCGCCACGATCTCCTGCGCTCGACGAAGCTTCGGAAGTTCACCGAGAGGACCATCACGGATCCCGCCGGCCTGGAAGCCGAGCTGACAAGGATCCGCGAGCGGGGCTACGCGACGAACGACGAGGAGTACGTCCGCGGCGTGGTCGGCGCCGCGGTTCCGGTCGCCGACAGCACGGGGCGGGCGGTCGCCGCGATCGCATGCCACGCGCCTGCCGCGCGCACGTCGATGAAGCAGCTGCAAGACATGATCCCCGAGATCTCCAGAACCGCCCGCTCGCTCGGGCGCTACTGGGCCTGATAGTCGGACGGCGTGACGCCCCGCCGGTGCCGTCCGGACGGAAAGCTGTTGACAAGGACCGCGTGAATTAAGGAAACAAGGATATCACGTCCCAATTTTTGCAGATCATGCCGGCGACCGCGACGGGCGCGCTCCGGTGCGCAGCGGGTCGTGGATTGCGGGCAGGCGGCCGTCGGGTCGCTGCCGGGGCGCCGCTCGGGCGGCGGACAGAGAGACTGAGGGGTCAGCCATGACAGCAACCAGCGCGCAGAGAGTTTCCCACGACATGCCCCCTGAGAAGGAGGTCATCGCCGGGCTGGTGGCCAGGGCCCGCAGCGCCATGGCGATTTTTGCCGGCGCCGATCAGGCGCGCGTCGACGAAGCGGTCACCGCGCTCGCCTGGTCGATCTACGAGCCAGCCAGGGCGCGCGAACTGGCGGCGCTCGCGGTCGAGGACACCGGGCTCGGCAATGTCGAGAGCAAGATCACCAAGAACCAGCGAAAGACCTTCGGCTGCCTGCGCGACCTTTCCCGCGTCAAGTCGGTCGGGGTGATCGAGGAGATCCCCGAGAAGGGGCTGGTGAAGTACGCCAAGCCGGTCGGCGTCGTGGCTGCCGTGACCCCCTCGACCAACCCGGCGGCCACGCCGGTGAACAAGGCCATGTTCGCCGTCAAGGGGCGCAACGCGGTGATCATCGCGCCCTCGCCGGCCGGCCTGCAGACCACCACCCGCACCGTCGACTACATGCGCGCCGAGCTGGAGAAGATCGGCCTGCCCGCCGATCTGGTCCAGGTCCTGCCGCCGCCGGTCAACAAGGCCCTGACGCAGGAGCTGATGTACGCGGCCGATCTCGTAGTGGTGACCGGCTCCCAGAACAACGTGCGCCGCGCCTATTCCTCCGGGACGCCGGCGATCGGTGTCGGCGCCGGCAACGTGCCCGTGGTGATCGACGAGACCGCGGACTTCAAGGACGCGGCGGAGAAGATCTGCGCCTCCAAGATCTTCGACAACGCGACCTCCTGCTCCTCGGAGAACTCGTTGATCATCCTGGACAGCGTCTACGACCAGGCGATCGAGGCGCTCAAGCAGGCCGGCGGCTACCTCTGCAGCGCCGAGGAGAAGGAAAAGGTGCGTGCGCGCCTCTGGGTCGACGGCCACTTAAACCGCCGTGTGATCGCCAAGGACGCAGCGGTCCTGGCAGAGGTCTTCGATCTTGGCGAGGGCGCGGCCGAAGCCAAGTTCTTCATGGTCGAGGAGGGCGCCGTCGATCCGGCCAGCAAGTTCGCCGACGAGAAGCTCTCCCTGGTCCTGACGGTCTACCGCGCCAAGGACATGGACGCGGTGGTCGATCAGCTGGACGCCGTTCTCGATGTCTGCGGCAAGGGGCACTCGGTGGGGATCCACACGGCGACCCCCGAGCACGCGACGCGGCTCGCCGAGCAGATCGACGTCGTACGCGTACTGGTGAACCAGGCCCATACCTTCGGCAACGGTGGCGGCTTCAACAACGGGCTCAACTTCACGCTCTCGATGGGCGGCGGGACCTGGGCCGGCAACTCGATCACCGACAACCTCAACTACAGCAACTTCATCAACATCACCTACCTGGTCAACACCATCCCCGAGGACAAACCCTCGGAAGAGGCGCTGTTCGGCGCCTACTGGGACAAGTACGGACGATGAATTTCGAGGAGTACGCGGCCAAGCCGCGCCTCGCCGAGGCCGGCATCGCGGTGCCGAAAAGCGTCCTGGCGGGCGATCCGGACACGGCGGCGGTGGCGGCGCAGCAGATCGGGCCCTGCGTGGTCAAGGCGCAGGTGCCGACCGGCAAGCGCGGCAAGGCGGGCGGCATCAAGCTCGCCGAGACTCCGGCGGAGGCGCGTGACCACGCAGCGGCGATCCTCGGCATGGAGATCGCCGGGCACGAGGTCGCGCAGGTACTGGTCGAGGAGAAATCGGCCATTGCCCGCGAATTCTACGCCGCGGTGCTGAACGACCCGGTCAGCAAGGGACCCATGGTGATGTTCTCGACCGAGGGCGGCATGGATATCGAGGAGATCGCCGCCGAGACGCCCGAAAAGCTCAGGCAGCAGGCGGTCGACATCCGCCGGGGCTTCGGGCTGGCCGACGCCGAGGCGCTGATCGCCGGCCTCGACCTCTCGGGCGCGGAATCCGGCGTGGCCGACGCGTTGGAGAAGCTCTACCGGGCCTACCGGGAGAACGACGCCGAGCTCCTGGAGATCAATCCGCTGATCGTGACCGCCGACGGTGCCGTCGTGGCGCTCGACTGCAAGTTCGTGATGGACGACTCGGCGATCAAGCGCCACGAGGCCTTGGCCACGCAGGGGTCGCCCGACAAGCTGACGGAGCTGGAAGCGCGCGGCGAGGCGTCCGGCATCAAGTACATCGAGCTGGACGGCGATGTGGCGGTGCTGGCCAATGGCGCCGGCCTCACCATGACGACCATGGACGTGGTCCGCTTCCACGGCGGCAATCCCGCCAACTTCTGCGAGATCGGCGGCGAGGCCTACACCAAAGGCAAGGCCGCCCTAGAGCTGGTCCTGGCCAAGCCGGGCATCAAGGCCCTGGTGGTCAACTTCTGCGGCGCCTTCGCGCGCTGCGACGTGATGATGGAAGGGCTGCTGAACGCCTGGGCCGAGATCCAGCCGGAAATCCCGGTCTCCTTCTCAATCGCCGGCACCGGCGACCAGGAGGCGATCCGCATGCTCAAGGAGAAGCTCGGCCGTGATCCCCTGCCCAACATGAGCGAGGCCTGCAAGGCGGCCGTGCTGGCCGCGAGGGAGCGCTGAGCCCATGATCATCCCGCGCAAGGACACCCGAATTCTGGTCCAGGGCATCACCGGCAAGCAGGGAACCTTCTGGACCGAGCGGATGCAGGCCTACGGCGCCGCCGTGGTCGGCGGGGTCAATCCCAAGAAGGCCGGCACGGAGCACTGCGGCGTCCCGGTCTACGGCAGCGCGGTCGAGGCGGCGGGAGAGGGCTTCGACGTCTCGCTGCTCTTCATCCCGCCCCTGCTTGTGAAGGCGGCGGCGCTCGATGCGATCGAGGCGGGCGCCAAGATGGTGCTGATCCTGACCGAACACATCCCGGTCCAGGACGTCATGCACGTCATGGCGGCGGCGTGCGAGGCCGGCACCCGGATCGTCGGGCCCAATACGGCCGGCGGCGTGACCGTCGGCGAGACTTTCATGGGCTTCATGCCGGCCTTCAACGAGCGGATCTTCAAGAAGGGCGGCGTCGGCGTGCTGTCGCGCTCGGGCAGCCTCGGCACGCTGCTGTGCCAGAACGTCGTCGCCGCCGGCTACGGCCAGAGCGCCTTCGTCGGGATCGGCGGCGACCCGGTCATCGGCACCACGACCCGGGACGCGCTCGAGGCGCTGGACCGTTTCCCCGGCACCGAGGCCGTGGTCATGGTCGGCGAGATCGGCGGCACCATGGAGGAGGAGGCGGCGGCCTATGCGGCGACCATGGACAAGCCGGTCTTCGCCTTCATCGCCGGCGGCGCCGCGCCCAAGGGTAAGAAGATGGGCCACGCCGGCGCCATCGTGATGGGCGACAAGGGGACCTACGCCTCGAAGAAGGCGGCGCTGGAGGCCGCCGGTGTCACCGTGCTCTCGACGCCGGTCCACATCGGCGACGCGCTGAGAGCGGCGCTGGGCTGAAGCAGAGCGCGCTTCAGGCGGCGGGGACCGCCGAGGTCAGCAGCCAGCCCGCGGCGCTGTCGGCGAAGCCGGCGGCCAGCAGCACGAGGCCGGCGCCGCTCGGATAGACGAAGCTGAGATCACGGATCTTGATCACTGACGGACCGCTTCCGCCGTTTCCGCCGCCGAGTTATCGGGGATCTCGACCACAACCCCGGCCTGGGTGCGGTCGATCTCGCGCAGGGTGAAGCCGGTGATGCGCCAGAGCCCGCCGGCGCGGTCGAACGCCAGATCGGCCGCGTAGGCGTTGCCGCGCAGGTGACGGTGCTGCTCGTGGCCGACCAGGCCGAGGACTCGCCAGCGGGCGGAGACGGCGAGGCGGTCTCCGCTCCGGGCCGCCGAGGCCGAGAGCAGCTCCAGCTCGTGGACTTTCTGGTCCGCCTTTTCCAGGCCGCGGTCGAGCAGCGAGGCCCGCCGTTGCAGGTAGAGCGTCTCGAGAGCCGGTCCCGCCGTGGCCTCGGCGAGCGCGTCGTAGATCCGGCCTTCCTCCTCCTCCGCGAAGGCGCGGTACACCCGCTCCAGGGCCCAGAGGGTCAGGTCGTCCGCCCGCCGCTCGGCCTCGGCCGGCGAGAGCGCGCCGATATCCGCCGACTCTCTGACCAGAACGCGGGAGTCCTCGCGATGGTCAGAGGCGAGCGACAGCAGTCCGGCGGCAGCCGCGAGCGCCGTCGCGGCCGCTCCGACGGCGAGCAGGGTGGCGCGCAACTTCATGGGATAAGGCCTGTCTGCGCGCCGCGCGCAAAGCCGATCCTGCCGGTTCCGTCCTTGATGACCCTACTCCCTCGTCTCGCCGCCGACCGAAACGCCCCCGGCTACAGCAGCGAGGCGATGATCTGGCGCTGGATGTCCGAGGTGCCGGAATAGATGACACCCCCCAAGGCGTCGCGCAGGTCCCTTTCGATACCGTTCTCCGCGACGTAACCCGCGCCGCCATGAATCCGCACCGCATCCAGGCTCGACGCCAGAAAGGCCTCGGAGATCTGCAGCTTCGCCATGGCCGCGTCGAGCGCGCAGGGCTCGTCCCGAGCCTTCAGCCAGGCGGTCTTGTAGAGCAGCAGGCGCGAGAGTTCCAGACGCAGCCGCATGTCGGCCAGGCGGTTCGAGACCGACTGGTAGCCGTCGATGCTCTGGCCGGCAATCCGCCGCCGCCGCGCGAAGGCAACGCAGTCGTCGAGCTGGCGGGCCATGGAGCCGACGTGGCTCGCGAAGATGAAGCTGCGCTCCCACTCCATGGAGTGCTGGAAGATGCTCGCCCCCGCGCCCTCGTCCCCCAGCCTGCGATCCTCCGGGATCCAGCAGTCCTTCAGCCGTATCTCGCCCATGGGCGTCGTACGCAGGCCCATCTTGTCCTGCGCCGGTCCGCGTTCGAAACCTTGGTCAACAGCCTCGACCAGGAAGGCGCAGAGACCCCAGCGGCCTTTGTCCGGATCCGTCGTGGCGAAGACCAGCGCCAGGTCGCAGGCCGGGCCGAGGCCGATGTAGACCTTCTCGCCGTTCAGCAGATAGCCGCCGTCCTGCCGCTTCGCGAGGGTCTTCAGGGCGAAAGCGTCGGAGCCGGACTCCCTCTCGGTCATGCCGTGGGCGCCGATCAGTCGGCCGTCGCACAGGCCGGGCAGGTAGCGCTGCTTCTGCGCCTCGCTGCCAAACGCCAGAAGCGGCTCAATCACCGCCCAGATCTGCCCGTTCACCCCGAGGGTCAGTCCGTTGTCCGGGCAGCCGTGGCCCAGCGCCTCGAGCATGACGACGGCGGTCAGAGTGTCGTGTCCCTGCCCGCCGTAGGCCTTCGGCGTGGTGCAGCCCAAGATCCCGAACTCTGCACAGCGCCGCCAGTCTTCGGCCCAGACTTCGCGCGCGGCGGCGGCGCGCCGGTCGCGTTCCGCCAGGTTCGCGCCCAGGTGCTCGCCGGCGAAGGCGCGGGTGCGTTCGCGCAAGTGAAGTTGTTGTTCTGTAAGCGAGAAATACATAATCTGCCCTCTTTGTCGGCACCGTGTTGTTACGTGTAAGTTACCAGGGAAGACCAGCGCATCAATTGCCGAGGTGCCCGCCGCGCCGGCCGGCTCCTCGGCGAGAAAAGGCGGCATGCCATCGCAAGAATTCTCGCGATCATCAGCGACTTGAAGGGGCGGCTCTATGCCACGGTCGAGCTGGCCCGGCGGCTGGAGGCCAGAGGGCATGAGGTCGTCGTCGCGGGACCGAAGAGCAACGAGACCGTGGTGACGGCGGCTGGGCTGCGCTCCGTCACGATTCCCGACTATCCTTTGGGCGGGCCGAATATCTCGCGTCCGAAGGGGAACGACGCCCGCACGCCGTTGGCCCGCCGGGCCCGGCTGCGAGCCGGCGTCGAGGCGCTCGGCGTGGGCGGGTTGCCGGAGATGCTGAGCTCAGTGCAGCCTGACCTCGTCCTGATCGATTTCGAGATGCACGCCTACATCATGACGACGGTTGCCCGGGGTTACCGGGTCGCGCTCTTCACCGGGATCTGCACTGGTCTGCCGGGATTGCGGGCGCCGCCGAACCACTGGGCCGTGGTTCCCGGCCAGGGCCTGGGCGGCAGCCGGTTGGGGGTGGCGGCGGCCTGGGCTTGCTACTGGCTGGTCAAGGCCCGGAGACGCCTCAAGAAGCGGCTGCGCTCGGGCGGCGCCGACTACCAATCGATCCTGCGGGCCCATGCGCGCGCTGTCGGCTTCGACATGGCACGCCGGACCACCTTCTGGCGTTGGCAGATTCCCTTCTCCTATCCGGATCTACCGCTGCTGCTCTTGCATGCGCGCGCCTTCGACCTGCCGACGCCAGTCTCGGCGCGGATCCGCTACATCGGTCCGGTGATCTGCCGGTCGCGGCGCGCCGCCTCGCCGCCAAGGGGCGAGATCGATCAGGCTCTCAGGGAACTCGAGACCCGGCGAAACGATCCCAGGTGCCGGATCGTCTACCTCGCCTTCGGCACCCTCAAGTCACCGCAGCCGCACTTTCTCGAGCAGATCTGGGACGTGGTACGGCGCAATCCCGATTGGCACTTTGTCTTCGCCGCCGGAACCACGCCGCAGTCGGCGCTGCCCGATCCGGCCCCCACAAACCTGCGGATCCTCGCCTGGGCGCCACAGCCGGACTTCCTTCGGCTTTCACACGCCGCTGTCATCCATGCGGGGGCGAACTCCATCGTCGAATCCGTCACGGCGGGCGTGCCGATGCTCTGCTACCCCTTCCCGGTCAACGACCAATTGGGCAACGGGGCCCGGGTCGTCTACCACGGTATCGGCACGGTCGGCGCCCTGACGGAAACGTCACAGGCTATCGAGCGGGACCTGAAGCGGATCATGGACGACCCCGCGATCCATGAGAACCTCGCGCGGATGCGACGGGCATTCCTTCGCTATGAAGAGGAGCAAACCGCCGAGCGCACCATCGAAGAGCTGCTCGCCTCATGATGGGGGCGCTCCCCACCGGGTGCGGGCCTCGGCGGGCCGACGTCGATCTCTGGCTGGCACCGATCGGCCCCTTGCGGGACGACCAGGTGCGCCTCTGTCGTTCGATCCTCTCCGCCGACGAGCGCGCCAGGGTGGACCGCTTTCGCATTCCCGCGCGGGCCGAGCAGGCGCTCGTCGGGCGCGCCCTGTTGCGCCGGGCGCTTACATACCGGCTCGGCGCTGCGCCGGAGAGCTGGGTCTTCGAGACCGGCGCCCACGACCGGCCGTGCCTCGCCGCCGGCCAAGCGTTGCCGACACTCGACTTCAACCTGGCGCACACCGCCGGCCACGTCCTCTGCGCGGTCTCGCAAGGGGCTGCTGTCGGTGTCGATGTGGAGCGCCGCTCCCGCGCCGGGGATCTGCAAAAGGTGGTGCCGCGCTTCCTGGCAGAGGCGGAAGCCCTCGCACTCGCGGGGTTGGAGCCGGCGGCCCGCGACGCCCGGCTGCTGCGACTCTGGACGTTGAAGGAAGCCTATTCGAAGGCTCTCGGTCTGGGGCTGACCATGGATTACCGGACCACGACCTTCGTGATCTCGGGCCGCGGCGAGACCGCGACCGCGACCTGCGCGGGCCTCGCCGGGTGGTACTTTCAGGTCGCGGAGGCGCCGGAGCATACCTTGGCGCTGGCGGTACAAGCGGAGGACGCGGCCGTCGGCGTCACGCGCCGCGACGGGCTGGGCCTATTGTTCGGCGCTCTGGCCCAATGACGGCGCCAGCCCGAGCATGCGTCGGGCCCGTTTCCGGAGTCTTCGGGTCATCTTGCGGACCCGCTGTCTTCCAGGCGTGATCCGCTCGATCGCAATTTCCGCGAAGCGGCGCAGGTCTTCATCTTCGGCCAGGGTGCGGCTGCGCCGGTAGGCGCGATAGGCGGCCAAGCGTCTTCCCTGGCTCTCTCGCAGGCGGCCGAGCGCGAAGTGCCCTGCGGCGTCGTTCGGGGCGAGGTTGAGCGCCACGAGCAGGCTCTCCTCGGCTTTCCGGAGCTCGCCGCGGTCGAGCTCGATTTCGCCGAGTGCGACGAAAAGCGGCCGAAGCTCGGTCCGGACCCGGGAAAGCAGTGCTGCGCCGGTCTCGTAGTTGCCCCGGCGGAGCGCCTGACGCGCCTCGACGAGCGCGTCCGTGAGTGTGCCGCCCCGCTCTTCGCCGCTGGTCTCGGGGCGGCCCAGTCGCGGCGTCGCGTTACGCGCCGACGGAGCCGGGTCAGGCGCCGCCGCAGCCATGCCGGAGACTTCAACATCGAGGATCATGGGCGCCGCGCCGCGGCTCGAGAAGCGGGCGGCGCCTTCTTCGACGAGGTCGAGCTCCAGCCGCCACGAACCGGCCTTCTTCGGCGCCTCGATCCACAGCGCGAACGTGCGGCTCTCGCCCGGCAGCCAGCGCTCCTCGATCGGGGCAGCGCCGTCCTTCCACACGCGCGGCTGTCCGTCCTGGTCGAGCCAGCGGTTGGCCAGGCGCAGACCGCTCTCTTCGGTCGGTCCCCAGACCAGGGGACCCGCGTTTCGCAGCGTGACCGAGAGCCTGCGCCGCTCGCCTAGGGCCAGGGTCGGCAATCTGTCGGCGGCCAGCCACTCGATTCGACAGCTCGCGTCGGGCAGGGGCAGGGGCGTCTCCTCCCGCGCTTCGGCCAGGCGGGCAGCAAGAAGCGCGCAGAGCGGCTGCACCTGCGGCTCGTCGAAGTAATTCCCATGCGGCCCGTGGATAAGGTCGAGACTATGCCTGTGATACCGTCGCTGCCAGCTCAACTCGGGCCGAGCGAAGTGCAGAAAAGGGTTTTCTCCGTGTTCCCTGCCAAAAAACAGTGCCACGCGGCCGTGGAAGACGTGAACCGGAACCGCGTCGATCAGCACAACCAGTGCCACGGGCTTGCCGAGGCCCTGCAGGGCCAGGGCAAGCTCCATCGCGACCCCGGCGCCCTGGCAGTTGCCGCCGAGATAGTAGGGACCTTCCGGCTGGATTCGCAGGAGATCGCGCAAATAATGCATGGCGAGTCGCCGGTTTTCGCGCTGATGATTTTCGGGTGAAAGATCTACAACCCCTTTGCCCGTTCGCAAGCCGTAGATCGGCTGATCGGGTCCCAGGTATCGCGCCATCTGCGCGACCTCATGTCCGCTGTTGCAGCACCAGAAGAGGGGTGGCAGCGAGCCCTGGCGAGAGAGCGCTCGTATCGCCCCGTTTGGCAATGCAGGTTCGCCTGGCCAGCCGGCGGTGTAGGCGAGGATCGACCGCACCTCTTCCTCGAACAGGCCCGCGAAGGGGTCGTCCTCGTCCTGGACCGGCGCCGCCGACGCGGTCGTCGTTTCGAGACTGGCAGTGGCCTCGAGCATGGCTGACTGGTCGGCGATCGTCGTGACCCTGGCGAGGGCGGATATCGGCAATTTCAGGCCGAGTTGCTCCTCGATTTCGTTGACCAGCCTGATCGAGAGCAGGGAGTGTCCGCCGAGCGCGAAGAAGTCCTCGGTAACGCCGGGTTCCCGGTCGAGCCACAGCACGGCTTGCCAGATCCGCACGAGATCACGCTCGAGCGGCGTTCGGGGACGCGCCGCCGCCTTGTGGTCGCCTTCCGGCTGCGTGGGTTTCGGCAAGGCGGCCACATCGAGCTTGCCGTTCGCCGTGCGGGGCAGCGTCTCGATCAGAATGAACCGGGACGGCACCATCCAGTCCGGCAGCATGCGCCGGGCGTGGGCCTGCAGGTCTTGCTGGCTCGGAAAGCTCTCTGGATCCGCGACGATGTAGGCCGCGAGCGTCATCTGGGCGCCGACGCCGAAGGGCACCACGGCGACCTGCTTGACCTCGGGCCGATCCGCCAGGCGGGCCTCGACCTCGCCGGGCTCAACCCGGTAACCCCTAATCTTGATCTGGTTGTCGGCCCTGCCGATGTAGTCGAGCTGGCCGTCGGGCCGGCGGCGAACCAGATCGCCGGTGCGGTAGAGACGGCGGTCCGGGTCTTGAGGGTCCGGCAGGAAACGCGCGCCGGTCTCCGCCGCCAGGCCGACATAGCCGGCCGCGACCCCGGCGCCGCCGACCAGGAGCTCGGCGGGCAGCCCGTTGGGCACCGGCCTCTGGCGCGCGTCGCGCAGCACGATCCGCGCGCCGGGAACCGGCCGGCCGATAGGAATCCGCCCGGCGGGCTCGGCGGCGTCGACCCGACAGGCCGTGCACCAGACGGTCGCCTCGGTCGGTCCGTATTCGTTGTAGAGCCGGGTGCCGGGCAGGCGGTCCGCGTGGCAGGCGGCGACGTTACGCGGGAGTTCCTCGCCGGCCGCGATCACGACCCTGAAGGACGCGAGCTGCTCGCGAGGAACGTAGGTCAGGATCGTCTCGTAGAGCGACGGCAGGCAGAGCGTATGCGTCACGCCCCGCCGGGCGATGATGCCGCCCAGCGCCGCCATGTCGGTCTCGGCGTTGTCGTGCGGCAATACCAGCGCCCCGCCGGTGCACAGTGTCCAATAGATGCCGGCGACCGAGCTGTCGAAAGAGATCGACGAGAGCAGCAGGTAGGCTTTGGGCGGCTCGTCGTAGAAGGCGAGGCGGGCGGCGGTCGAGGCGGTGAGATTGGCGTGGCTCACCATGACGCCTTTCGGAACGCCCTGGGAGCCGGAGGTGTAGATGACGTAGGCGATCCGGTCGGGGGTCACGCCCGGGAGCGGAGCGTCCTCTTCCGGTGCCGGCGGCGGCGCGTCGAGCAGGAGCGCTGGCGGAGCGCCCTCGGGCAGGTCGTTCAGGTGGGCGCGCGCGGTCAGGACAACGGCCGCTCTGCTGTCCTCGAGCATGTGCCCGAGACGCTCAGACGGATAGCGCGCGTCCATCGGGACGTAGGCGCAGCCGGCTCTCAGTGCGCCGAGCATTGCCACGAAGACCTCGGGACCGGGGTCGAGGAAAATCGCCACCCTCTTGCCGGTGCCGAGACCCCGGGCCAGCAGGCGCCGCGCCCACGCAGCGGACTGCCGTTCCAGATCCCCGTAGGTCAGAACGGTGTCGCCGCAGATCACCGCGGGCGTCTCGGGCCCGCTCCGCGCCTGCGCTAGGATCGCTTCGTGCACCGGGCCGAGTTCCGGAAGGGCCTCGATCGCCGCGTCGCCGGCTGCGGCCCGGGCAGCCTCGGCCTCGGTCATGACCGGCAGATCGAAGGGCGGGGCATCGAGCCAATCCGGCAGCGCCGAGAGGGCCGCCTCGGTCATGGAGAGCAGCAGGTCGGCGGCCGCCGCGCCGTAGGTCGCCGGATCGTGCAGCAGCTTCAAGCCGAGCGCCTCGCCGGGTTCGACCAGCAGGGCAAGGGGATAGTTGCTCTGATCGCTGATCGCGACGTCGGTGAACAGCTGGCCGCCCGGCCTTTCGGCCGCGTTTTCGGCCGGGACCTGCTCCAGGGCCACGATGGTATCGAAGAGGGGCTGGCTGGCCGGGAAGCCGCTGTATCGCTGGATGCTGGTGAGCGGCGTCGCGTCGTGCTCGCGCGCCGACAGGGAATCGCGGTGCCGCGCCTGCACCGCATCCCGCAGCGTGGCGTGGTCGCCGAGACGCAGCCGGGCCGGCAGGGTCGTCACGAAATTGCCGACGGCTTCCTCGATCCCGGTCAGTTCCGGCGGCCTCTGGGTGTAGGCTACGCCGAAGGCGACGTCGTCGAGGCCGCTCGCCCGATGGAGGACGACGGCCCAGGCGGCCGTGACCAGGGCGCTCAGGGTGACGCGAAGGGAAGACGCCAGGGTACGAAGCCGTTCTGTCGCCTCGGCCGACAGCCTGATCTCGACAGCGCCGAAGGAGTCCGGCTCTCCGGCACCGATCTCGACCGGCGCGGTCTGGAGCCGGGTCGGTGATGGGAGGCCCTCGACCACCGCGCGCCAATAGCTCTCGCTCTCCGGCCGGTCGCGCTGGGCCAGCCACTCGGCGAAAGCGCGGAACGGCAGAACGGGATCCGCTGCGCCGTTCTTCGCGACCCCGCCTCGGGCATAGCGGCGCGCCACCTCCTTGATGACGATCGCGGCCGACCAATCGTCGACCAGCGCATGGTGGCAGGTCCAGACGAAGCGGCGGCGCCCGTCGGCCCGCTGCAACAGGGCCAGCTTCATGACCGGCGCCTCGGCCAGGTCGAGGCCCTCGCGGCGGGCGGCCGCCATGTAACGGTCCAGGGCTTCCTGCTGCTCCGCCTCGCTTTCGAGATGCCGGCAGTCGAGCTCGGTCCAGGTCGCCTCGGCGTGTTCCTTGATCACCAGGACCGGATCGTCCAGGCCCTCCCAGACGAACTGGGCCCGAAGCGCGCCGTGGCGGCGAATAGTCGCGTCCCAGGCCGCCTTGAAGGCGTCGATATCCAGGTCGTCGGGCAGGAGCGCCTTGAGTTGGCCGATATAGACGCCGCTGCCCGGTTCCGCGAGGCTGTGGAACAGCATGCCCGCCTGGGCCGAGGTCAGCGGGTAGGCGTCCTCGATCCCAGCGAAGCTCTCCGGTCGGTCACCCATCGGGTCGCTTGCCGAACATGGCGGCAAGACGCGCCCGCGCTTTGTCGTCGAGCGCGAGGCGCGGCGGCGGGGCGGTTTCCGGTGTAGGCGCGCAAGGCGACTCCAGCGCGCGCGCCAGGGCGGCAATAGTCTGGTGGCTGAAAACATCGGTCGCGTTCATCGCCAGGCCCGCTTCCGTGGCGCGCGAGGCAATCCGAATCGCGGCGATCGAATCACCGCCAAGTTCGAAGAAGTTGTCCTCCACGCCGAGGCTCCCGAGCCGAAGGATCTCGCGCCAAATGCCGTGGAGCTGCCGTTCGGCCTGGTTGCGCGGCCCGATTGGCTGGGCATCGCCGGTCGCGGCGTTGATCCTCGGCAGGGCCGCGAGCGCGGCGCGATCGACCTTGCCGTTGGCGGTCAAGGGGATCGATGGGACCTGAGTGAAGGTTGCAGGGATCATCTCGCGGGGCAGGCGCTCGGCAAGGGAGCGACGGAGATCGCTCGGTCCCACCGTGTCCTTGGCCGTGAAATAGCACGCCAGCCGCGCTTCCCCGAAATCCGGCGGATCGACGGGCTCGTCGAAGCCGATCTTCTCCAGGATGGCTGCGACGCGATCCTCATCGATCTCGTCGTCCAGCTCGTCCAGGGCGGCGTCCCGGGTCTTGTGCCCCATGCGCACGTCCCAGCTGTAGGGCAGTGCGTAGTTGTGGTAGCCGCGCCGCCGCTTGTGCACGTGGATGCCGACGTCGTTGATCAGGCAGTTGGTCGAGCGGCCCGTGTCCCTGGGCCGGGACCAGGGCGCGTGCGTGTTGAGATAGGCGTAGACCGCCTCGAGCGGGACGTCGCAATAGCGGTAGAAGTCGACGAACTCGATCTCGTTGAAGATCGCGTCGTCCCGGAAAAGGTCGCCGTTCAGCAGCCGTGCGGCGGTGTCCTCCACCCGGTGGTAGGTCTTGCGCGCCTCGAGAACGAAGCGGTCGATCTCGCCGACGTCGACCGCCGGCCGGTTGAACAGCTCCGGTGCCAAGCGCGTCTCGAACAGCTGGCCGCGCGACAGGCCGGTCACGATGAGCGGGATGCCCTCGTCGCGCGCGGTCTTGAGCCCCAGTGTGTAGATCGTCTTGAAGCAGCCGTTGCAGACGTTGGCGTGCCGCTTCAGGCTGTCGACGAAGATGGCGTTCATGCCTGGCGCGGTCATAAAGCGATGCTCGATGCCCAAGGCCTCGGTGACCCGGGTGATGTTGGCCTTAGCCTCGTCCGAAAGGAAGCCGTTGTCGAGAGTGGCCGCCAGGATCCGTGGCGTCAGCTCGGCCATGCGGCAGAGCGCGTAGGTGCTGTCCTTGCCGCCGGAGAACAGCATCAGACAGTCGAAGCGGCCGGTCCTGCGCCGGCCGTTGCGCTCGACCAGCGTGCGCAACTCGTCCATGGAGCGGAAGTAGGCGGCGGCCTTCTCCTTGTAGACGGCGTAGTCGCGGCAGATGCCGCAGAGCCCCGTTTCGTCGACTTCCACCTCGGGATAATCGGCGCCCAGCCCGCACTCCCGGCAGCGCGACGGCGCTGAGGCCGCCGGCTCGATCAGATCGAGCACGCAGTCCGTGACCCCGCTATGAGCCAGCACCATCTGGCGGATCTCGGCGAGCTCGATGCGCACGCCTCGAATCTTGATCTGTTCGTCGGCGCGGCCGTGGTAGCGCACTACGCCGTCAGGCGCGACGGAGGCGAGATCGCCGGACTTGTACATCTTGCCGCCGGGCAGGAAGGGATCGGGCAGGAACCGCTTCGCCGTCTCCTCCGCCAGGTTCTGGTAGCCGTCGGCCAGACGCTCGACCCCGCCGATGTGGAGTTCGCCGATGACGTTGTCCGGTACCGGGTTTAGGCCGGCGTCGAGCACGTAGATGCCGGTCGCCTCGGCGGGCCGTCCGATCGGCACGGAGGCGCCGGTATCGGTCGCCGGGTCGAAGCGGTGGATCATGCAGCCGACCGTCGCCTCGGTCGGTCCGTACTCATTGAGAATCTCGATATGGCCGCCCAGCACGCTCCGGGCCCGGCCGGCCAGGGCTACGGTAAGGTCCTCGCCGCCCAGAACGAGCGTCCCGATGCGCTGCACCGGTTCCCCCACCTCGACCGCCAGCTGCAGATGGGCGGGGGTCAGCTTGACCACGTCCACCGCATCGTCGGCGAACACCTTAAGGACCGAGAGGTCGGGGCCATCCAGCACTTCGCGGTAGGCGCGGATACCGCCGCCGCCGACGAGCGGGGCGAAGATCGAGGTGATCGTCAGGTCGAAGCCGGTCGGGGAATGCAGCGACCAGACCTTGGGCTCGCCGTGGGCGAAGACCCCGTGCGCCCAGGCAGCATAGCGGGCGAGCGCAGCGCGCCGGATGCGCACGCCCTTGGGCACGCCGGTGGAGCCGGAGGTGAAGATGACGTAGGCGGCGGCTTCCGCTGCCGGCGCCGGCGCGCGCCAGGCCGTCGATGGCCTTCGCGGCAGGTCTTCGACCAGCAGCCTGGGGACCGCCGCCTGCCAGTGCCCGCCCAACCTTCGTTCGGTGACAACCAGCCGGAGCCCGGCCTGCTCGACGATGGCGTCGAGGCGCGCGGGCGGCTGCGTGGGATCGAGCGGAACGAAGGCGGCGCCGGCCTTCAAGGTGCCGAGCAGGGCCGCGACCAGTTCGGACGAACGCGTAACGCTGACGCCTACCAGCGATCCCGGCGTGACACCCTCTCGTGCCAGGCTCTCGGCTATGGCGCTCGACCAGGCGTCGAGATCGCCCCGCGACAGCTCGCCGTTTTCGTCGACCAAGAAGGGACGGTCCGCTTCGGACGTTACATGGGCCCGGAAAGCCTCGAGCACGTCAACGGCTGGGGCCGCCTCGGCGCAGGCGCCGACCGCCGAGGCGGTCAGCCGGGCCGAAGCCTCCGCCGCACCGGCGAGAGGCACCGCCTCGATCTGGCTGTCCGGCGAGCTGAGGAAAGCATCGAGCAGGCGGAGGAAGTGCTCGGAAAGCCGTTGCGGCCGGCAGACCTCCTGAAGCGAGGCGTTGACGTCGAGATAGAGCGTCAAGTCTCCGCTGCCCGTGAAGTCCATCACGCTCAGGCGCAGCAGATGCTTGGCATCGCCGCAACCGGGATAGAGCCATTCGACCCCCGGGAGCGCGTCGCCGAACTTCCCGAAACGCATGGGGATGTAATTCAGTACGGCATTGAAGCGGGCGTGGTCCTGGGCCGTGCTGACTCCCGGAGAGGCGTGGCGCAGCAGCTTGAATGCCTCCTCTACGACCTTGCCGTGGAGCGTCCGAAAGGTTTCGCCGTCTTCGAGCGCGGCTTCGAGAGGCAGGAGCTCTACACCGAGACCCGCGGTCCGCTTGAACTCCTTTGAAGTGCGGCCATGGGTCATGACGCCAAGCGCGAAAGCATGCTGGCCCGAAACCCGTCCGATCCAGGCCGAGAGCGTGGTCGCGAAGATGTTGAACAGCGATTGGTGCAGATTGAGTCCCTGGAAACCCTCCTCCTGGGCGAGGCTTCGGAGCCTTTCGGCGCGCTCCGTGCCGAGCGGCAGGACGAGGCGGTCTCCGGCGTGGCTGGCGCCAATCGGCGGCGCGCCGTAGAGCGACGGCGGCGGGGTTCCCGCGGCCGAGAAGGCGGCCGGTTCCTGGCTCCTGCTTCGCCTCTCGTTCTCCGCATAGGCGGTATAGGCGGGCAATGCCGTGTTGTCGGGAGGGCTGCCGTCCAACTCGGCGGCATAGGCGCGGGCTACCTCGTCGAAGATGAGAGAGCCCGAAGCAGCGTCGGTCACGAGGTGATGCTGGTTGAAGAACCAGATCCAGTGTTTGTCGGACAGCTCGATCAGCGCCGTGTCGAAGGTTTCCCGGGCCAGATTGAAGCGATGTCGGACACGCGCCTCGATCCAGTCCCGGGCTTCCGCCTCGCTTCCGACCCTGACGACGGCAAGCGCCCCCGCCGCATCCGACAGCACCCGCTGGCGGGGCGCGCCGTCGCATTCCTCGAAGACGATGCGCAAGGCCTCGCAGCGACGCACGACGCTGTCAAAGGCGCGGCGGAAGGCTTCTGCGTCGACCGGCAGCGGCAGATCGAAGCGCCAACCCATGTTGTAGTGGGGAATCAACGGCGCCAACTTCTGGCCGGCCCAGATAAGGAACTGGCTGCGCGTCAGGTTCGAACGTGCTTCCAGGCCGCCCTCCTGCGCGGCCAAAGGGCCGCTCGGCGCTTCTCTGGTGCCGGTGACCGCGTTCATGTAGCGGCTCGGCCCTCGACGTAGGTGACGATGGCGTCAAGCGTCGAGAAGTTGGTCAGCTTGACGTCCTGGGCCGGGACCTTGAAGCCGAAGCTGCTCTCCAGAAACGAAACCAGGCGCATCACGCCCAGGGAATCGACAAGCCCGCTGAGCAGTAGGTCCTCGCCGCCCTCGACCCGTTTTCCCGAGAGCAGTTGTTCTTCGATGAATCCTTGTATCGTGTTACGCAAATCAGTCCCCATTACTGTCTAGCCTTCGCCCGATAGGGCCAAGTCGGCATCCTGCCTCAAATGGTTCCGATCGATCTTCCCCGATGTTGTCCGTGGAAACTCCTCCAGGAAGCTGATCCGCTGGGGCAGGGCGTAGGACGGCAGCCTCTGCGCGGCGAACGCTGTCAATCCCTCGGCCTGCGCGGAACGATTCGGCCGCAGGCTGACCGCGGCCTGGATCAAGTGCAGACCGTCCTCGCAGGTCACGACGAAGGCCGCGGCCTCCGCCACGTCCTCGTGGGCAGCGAGGGCGGCCTCGACCTCTTCGAGTTCGACCCTGTAGCCGCGCGTCTTGACCTGATGGTCCTTCCGGCCAAGAAACGACAAGGTCCCGTCCGGTCGCTGACTGACCAGGTCTCCGGTGCGGTAGTAGACGTCGTCTACGCCACCTGGTGCCGGCCGCTTGTAGAAGCAGCGCGCGTTCAGATCCGGCCGCTCCCAGTAGCCGCGCATCATGGTCGAGGTGCGCACCAACAGCTCGCCGGTCTCCCCCGGCTCGACAGCGCGGTCCGCCTCGTCGACCACGAGGGCGTCTGCGTTCGGGCACATTGACCCGATCGGCGCCGGGCCGTCTGTCTCCCGATAGCCGGCAGGAAGATGGTAGTAGGTGCACTGGTTGACCTCGGCCGGTCCGTAGACGTTGCTGAAGCGGGCGCCAGGCAGGCGTTCCATCAGAGCGACCAGGTGTTTCGGCACGAAGGGCTCGCCGCCGAAGAGGATCCAGCGGAGCGAGCTGAGATCCCGCTCCTCCAGAGCGCCATGGAGAAGCAACTGGATCAGCAGGAAGGGGACCGAATACCAGACGGTGAGCCTTTCGCTCTCGGCCAGCTCGGCCAGGCTGGCCGGCAGTTTCTTGTGCGCCTCCGAGAAGACGACGGTCGTGGCGCCGGCCAGAGGGGCACAGAAATAGTCGAAGGTCGACATGTCGAAGTGGAGGGGCGAGGCATTGCTCAACCGGTCCTCCGGCCGCAGGTCGTAGAGTCGTGCCGCCATGCGGGCATAGCTCATGCCGCTCGCGTGACTGTGCATGATGCCCTTGGGCGTGCCGGTCGACCCGGAAGTGAAGATGATATAGGCGAGGTCGAGCTCGGAGACGGCGGTCTGGTCGAGCGGCGCGGGGGGCATGGCGAGCGCATCTTCCCAGGAAACCCACCGCTCCGCGCCGTCGAGCGGCGCGTCCAGGCCGACGACGCAGTCGAGGCCGCCGGAAAGCGCTGCGCCGGCGTCCCGCCGCTTAACCTCGTGGGTGACCGCGACCCGCGCGCCGGATTGCGACAGCACGGCGCGCGTGCGGTCCGGCGGCGCACCGGGGTCGAGCGGCACGTAGGCGGCGCCTGCCCGCATGATGGCAAAGAGCGCGATCGCGCTCTCGAGTGATTTGTTGAGATAAAGCGCCACGCGGTCGCCCCGGCGGACGCCCTGTTCCTGCAGCATGGCGGCGACCCGGGCCGAACGGTCCTCGAGCTCGGCATAGCTGAGGCCGCGGTCGAGAAAGCGGAAAGCGACCTTGTCCGGCGTTTTCTCCGCGGCGCGCGTTACGCTGAGGTGGAGGAGATCGTGTTGCATGGCTCGTCTCGGGTGACCTTCGGCGTCAGACGAAAACCCGCTCGCCGACGAACCACAGCGCGGCGCCCAGCATCAGGGGCACGGAGGCATAGCGAAGCGCGACCTTTTCGTACAGCGGGGCGCTGCGCACGAGGAAGAGCAGTGGCAGCGCCACACCCGCGATCAGCGCCATCGCGACCCAGATGCCGAGACCGAAGCCGCCGAGCGCGATCTCCGCGAAGCCGCGGTTGAGGCCCAGGTCGTCCACGAAGCCGTTCGGGCCCAGGCCCTGCAGGGCGCCGACGATCAGCGCCACGTGGACCCGGCGCAGCCGAGGCAGCGGCCGGAAGTTGTCGACCGCCAGCAGCACGATGGAGACTGCGAACAGCGCCTGCGCGGCGAGCTTCGAGGGAACTAGAAGCCCGTAGGTCGGCAGGGCAAGGGTCGCGGCGAAGGCGAGGGTGAATGCGGTAACCACGACGGCCGCGTCCGACGCCACGCTTCTGGCGGTCTCACGGGCCCGCCAGGCGGCGCCGCTGCGCAGCATGACGACCGGCAGCAGCAGCGCCAGGGCGGCGAGAATGCGTATCGGCTTCGACAGGATCCTAAAGAGCCCGTCCAGGGCGAAGCTGCGGAAGATTTCGAGGCGCGGCGGTGCAACCAGGCTGAGCTCTTGGCGCTGCGCCTCTGTGCCGAAAACAAGCGAGACCATAGACTCGTTGTCCTCCAGGTTCAGCCGCGTATTGCTGGCCTGCAGGAGCATCGGCCGATGGGCCGGATCGGGTCCGTCGTAGAGAAACCGGTACTCGACCGAGATGGCATCCGGCGGCGGGCCTAGGGAAGGGATGGCGAACTCGATACTGACCTGCCGGGCTATCGGCGAGCCAAAGTAGCGGTGCCCCGAGATCTCAACCCGGTGTGCCGCGCCGCCGGCATGGAAGGAAAGCCTTTCGGTCAGATAGCGGTAAACGTCGGGCGCTCGCGTGTCGAACTCGGCCTCGCTGACGATGCCGTCGCCGTTGGCATCCAGGCTGACAGCCTTGTTCACGTCGGCAAGCCGGATGTGGAACCGCCCGATCATCTCGACATCGTTGACGTCGACGTAGATGTAACTTTCGCCAAGTCTATGCGCCTGGACCGGAGCTGCGAGCATCGGCAGCAGGGCCAGGAACAGCATATACCCAAAAAATCTCGACAAATCGCCCCCACCCCAGATCACGACCAATACTCTCGGCGGTTTGACGCCCTACGATATGACGTCCAAGGCGGATCAAAGCAAGCTTGATCCCCGACCCCGCGGGCCGAGCGCCTGCATACCGAAGCGGACTATCGCCTCACGGGCGAGCCTGCCGCCGATCGCGGAGATGCCGGATGAACTGCGAGACCTGCGCCGCACGCAGCCGGCCCGCTGGATAATCTGGGAGGGACCTCCGCTGAGGGAGACTGTCGAGAAGCTGGAGGCTATGGGCTTGGGTAGCGTCGTCTTCGATCCCGCCGGCAACCGCCCTTCCGAAGGTGACTTTCTGTCGGTGATGCAGGCCAATGTGGCCGCTCTGCGATTGATTGGCGATCCTCCGTCGAATTGACGGCTCTAGAGAAGCCTCGGCCCGCCGAGATCTGTCATTCCCGAGCGGTACCTTCCGGCGTCGTATGGCCTTCCAACCTGAAGGTCCGCACGGCATCAGGCGCCTCGCCGGAGCCGCCCGAAACCACCAGCCTGAAGGCTTGCGCGACATTCCGACCCTGATGCTCCTGGCTCAAGGGGCTCAACAGTCTGCCGGAGGGTTCGGCGTCCCGGCTCGCTGTGCGAGACGGGTCTCGGTACGGCTTCGCCCCTTCGTCCGCTTGGCCGTCATCGATTTCCAGCCGTGATTCCAGCGGTCGCGGTTTGAGCAATGCCGCGGTGAGGGCTTCCTCGTCACGGAGCACCCGCGTTGGTGTAGCCGCCTCCCCGCCGCCCTTTTTCTTCTCCATGTCCCTTACCCCTCTCGACCGATCTCGATCGGAATCCCCAAAGAAAAGCGCTCCGAAGCCTCCGACCTGCTTTCACTTCGACAGCCCGCCGAGGGCGCCCCAACGCCGAGCGGAGCTCATATCGGCGAACGCCCCTCTCGTTTTCCTAGCAAGTTTATACTATAGTCGAAAGTAATAGTGCGTCACTCGACAGAAGAAATCGCCGACGGCTGGGAGCGGGACCAGCGAACTCGCAACGCTGCGTGAGAACTTCTGATCACGATCATGCCCTTGGCGTGCGGCCTATGCTAGCCTCGACCCTGGGCACGAGGCGCGTGCCGGCACGACGCCGGCGAGGCCTCGAACGAAGAATGGGAGAATAGGCTATGGCCAAGAAGACGAACGTGGGGACCAAGGCAGGCGCCAAGCCGGCGGCTCGCGCGGCCCGGCGCCCGGCCGCGGGCTCCAAGAGCGGCGCGGCGGGGACAAAGACGACGCGGTCAGCGGCGGCGGGCGGCGCGAAGCGGACGGCGACACCGAAGCCGAAGCAGGCGCCGGCCGCCGGCAAGACCAAGACGCCAGCGAAACCGACCGCGAGCAGGAGAAGGACAGCCGCGAAGTCTCCCGCGACGAAGTCTCCGGCGGCGAAGCGTCCGGCCGCGAAGTCTCCGGCGGCGAAGCGTCCGGCGGCGAAACGAACGGCGACGGCAGGGCGTTCGACGGCGCGGCCGAGCAAGAAGGCGGCTGCCGGCGGAACGCGTGCGACCTTCGAGAAGAGCCTCAAGGACAGCATCAGGGGGATGGCGGAAGCCGAGGCCGCGATGGTTGATCTGGTCCGCGGCACGGTTTCCAAGGCCCTCAAGTCGGCGCCCGACAACGCCGCCGCGACCGCGGCTGTGGTGCGCGAAGCGGTGTCTGACGCGACGGCCGCCGCTCAAGAGGTCGGCGCCAACGCCATGCTGACCAGCAAGGCCGTGGCCAAGGGCGCGCTTCTGGGTGTCGCCGATGCCGGCGGCAACATGGCCGAGGCGGCCTCCCACGTCAGCAATGCGGTGGTCAAGAACGTGTCGGAGATCGGCGGCGAAGCCGCCGTGGTGGCGAAACGCGCGGTCGACGGGGCCGTCGAGGCGGCCTCCGAGCTCGGCCATAGCGTCGCCGACCTCACCGAGGCCGCGTCCAGCGGCGCGGTCGAGGCGGTCTCGAGCGCCAGCGACAAGGCCTTCGAGATCGTCAACGGTCTTTTTGCCGGCGTATCGGAGAGCATCAAGGAGGCGACGACGGCTTTCGCACCGGACGGCAAGGAAAAGAGGAAATCCGATAAGAAGAAGGCGAAGAAGGCCGTCAGCAAGAAGGGCGACAAGAAGAAGCGCAAGGCGTCGGCGAAGAAATAGCCTCACAGAGAAGATCCGGGTTTGATTGATTCGCCATAGGCGATTCACCAAACCCGGTGAATCTGTTCTAACTCAATGATCCGATCTAGATCAGACCGCGGGTATGGGATCGGCGGGAGCGACCCTTTACTGGCGATTTGCTTCAATAGTCGGGTGCCAAGGGCTGCCGCAAGAGGCCGCCCGCGCCGTCATGATCGCAGCAGCTCGCCGAGACGCGCCGCAACGGCGCGGTTGCCCGAGACCTTGAGCCGACCGAGAGACAAGGCGAGGAGGGGGTTAAGGTCACCGGCGATCAGTCGGCGCAGATTGGCGGCGGATATCTTGAGCGTACAGTCGGCGGCGCCGTCGTTGCGGGAGAGAGCTGCCCTCCCGCCGAGGGCTTCGAGAAACAGCAGACCATCGGTTCCCATGTCGAGCTTCACCTTGGCGTTCAGGGGCACGACCTTGTGAAGCCGATCGCTGACCTCCTTTTCGATGTCGTCGATATTGCTCATTACGACCTATGATCCCTCGGTTGCAGCGGACGGGGCCCCTTCGATAGCGGTCCCTCGGCCCGGAGCCGGCGAAACTCCCACTCCGGAAGGCAGTTTCCAGGTCGTATCTTTGCCCTGTCGGACGAGACCTGCGCAAGACCGACGACGGGCGGTAGCGAAGCGAATTCCTGAGCCGGACATTTGCCCGGTTGGTCCTGTGGGCCCCGCTGATGTCGAGGAAACCTAGCGATCCGCCGCGCACGCCGGTGATGCGCCCGGCGCGCGATTGTCATCAGTTTGTAACACAACTTGTTTACCGCTATTGGCACATGCGCACGTTCGTGAAGGCGATGGCCAAGGCGTCAGTGAGTTTGTCTTGCATCAAAGCGCGGCCGCTCTCAACGTGGGAACGACCAACTCCGGAGCTTCCCCGTTCGGCTCTATCCGCCAGGGGCACCTAGCGACCGAGACAGGGTGCGTCCAATGGTAGCCTGCGCTCAAACTGCGGTCCGGGCATGAGACCTGGAAGCAGGCTGCGGGCTGAGAAGGGAGCGCTGGACTTACAAGGAATGCGCAGCATAAGCTAGCGCGGGGTATCCTGGTGGTTGTAACGTCGTTCGGGAACAGGGTTGGGGAACCATGCAGATCAGGGACAAGTGGGGGTCCGTCTGGGCAGCCGCGGCGTTGGCGCTGCTCACGGCCTTGCCGGCTTCAGCTCAAACCTTGGAGCGGATTGCCGAAACGGGCGTTCTGAAGATCGGTTACCGCGGGGACGCGCGTCCCTTCTCCTACGCCGACGAGACGGGTGAGCCGAACGGCTTCTCGGTCGAGCTCTGCCGCGAGATCGCGGCCGACACTAAGGCGAAGCTCGGCCTTGACAAGCTCGAGACCGAATTCGTGCAGCTCTCCACGGAAGACCGCTTCGAGGCGGTCGTCGATGGACGGGTCGACATCCTCTGCGGCGTCGCCACGATCACCCTGTCGCGCCGGGAGCGGGTGGCCTTCTCGATCCCGACGTTTCATACCGGGATAACGGCCTTGATGCGGGCTGATGCGGACGCCTTTCTTCGCGACACACTGGCCAAGCGGCAGCCGACGCAGCCCGGCCGCGCGACCCTGATGCAGGCCTTCGCAGACCGCAAGTTCGGCGCGCGTACGAAAACGACGGCCGAGGATTGGCTTCGCGGCAGTATCGACAAGCTCGCGTCGAACGCGGAACTGGTGCTGGTCGACAGCCACGACGAAGGGTACCGCAAGGTCGCCGAAGGCGAGCTCGACGCCTATTTCTCGGACCGCGCCATCCTCATGGGCTTGGTGATGGCGAGCGACAATCCCGGCGACTTTCTCATCGGCGAGCGCCTCTACACCCACGAACCCTATGGTCTCGCGCTGACCAAGGGGGACGAGGACTTCCGCCTGCTGGTCGACCGGAGCCTGAGCCGCCTCTACCGGACGCTCGAGATCGTGCCGATTTTCAGCCGCCACCTCGGGCGGCCCGGGCTCGCCGTTGTCTCGCTCTATGCGACCACGGCGCTGCCGGAATGAGTCCATTTCGAAAACGATCCGTTCCACGGCGAATTGCGTAGTCAGGTAGCCATAACTGCGTGGCGCGTCGGGACCGCGCAGGCCGGTATGGCTTGAAGAGCCAGAGGGGGAGGTAGACGACCATGAAGTTTCCAACCGCCTACACGATCCTGTTCGGCTTGATCGTCGTGGTGGCGATCGCCACCTGGATCGTTCCCGCCGGCCAGTACGACAGAGAACTGAGCGAAGCGCTCGGCAGGGAGGTCCCGATCCCGGGGACCTACCACGAGGTCGAGCCCAATCCGCAGGGCTTCTTCGATGTCGTGATCGCGCCCATCGCTGGCTTCTTCGATCCCGGTAGCTACGAGGCCAGAGCGATCGACGTCGCGCTCTTCGTGCTGATCATCGGCGGGTTCCTCGGCGTGGTGACCAAGACCGGCGCCATCGACGCGGGAATCGGCCGGGCGATGACAGCGCTGCAGGGGCGCGAGAAGTGGATGATACCCATTCTCATGGCCCTCTTCGCCGCCGGCGGCACGATCTACGGCATGGCCGAGGAGTCCCTCGCCTTCTACACCCTGATCATCCCCGTAATGATCGCCGCGCGCTACGACGCCGTGACCGGCGTGGCCATCATCATGCTGGGCGCAGGGGTCGGAACGCTCGGCTCGACGATCAATCCCTTCGCCACGGTGATCGCCGCGAACGCCGCCGGCGTCCCCTTCACCGACGGTATCATCCTGCGCTTCATCATCCTGGTCGTCTGCTGGCTCGCCTGCGTGATCTACGTCATGCGCTACGCCGAGAAGGTCCGGGCCAATCCCGAACTCTCGCTCGTCGCCGATCGTCGCGAGTCCAACGAGGAGCATTTCCTCAAGGGACGCAGCGAGACAGACGAGATCGAGTTCACGCCGACGCGACGGATCGTACTCGTGATCTTCACGCTCAGCTTCGCCGTCATGATCTGGGGCGTCTCGGCCGGCGGCTGGTGGATGGCCGAGATGTCGGCCCTGTTCCTCGTCGCCGCGATCCTGGTCGGAATCATCGCCCGGATGGGCGAGGAGGCGTTCTGCGACACCTTCGTCGATGGCGCCCGCGATCTCCTGGGCGTCGCCCTGGTGATCGGGCTCGCGCGCGGCATCGTGGTCGTCATGGACGCCGGCAACATGACCGACACCATCCTGTTCTGGGCCGAAGGCGCCGTCACCGGGCTTTCCGCCACAGGTTTCATCAACACCATGTTCGGCCTGCAGGCGGTGCTCTCGTTCTTCGTGCCCTCGTCGTCGGGCCTCGCGGTCCTGACCATGCCGATCATGGCGCCCCTGGCCGACTTTGCCGACGTGCAGCGCGATCTCGTGGTGACCGCCTTCCAGTCGGCCAGCGGCCTGGTGAATCTGATCAATCCGACCTTCGCCGTGGTGATGGGCGGGCTGGCGCTGGGCCGGGTTCCCTACGAGCGCTGGCTGCGCTTCATGTGGCCCCTGATGATAGTGCTGACCGTGATCATCGTGGTCGCGCTCAGCGCGGCGACACTGATCTGACAGGGAGCGGCGTCCGGTCGGGCGGAGAAGGCGAATGGCCGTAGAGGCGCAGGCGGGCGGCGAAGCCCTGATCACCAGGAAGCTGGGCTTCTGGATGTGCTCGGCCCTGGTGGTCGGCAACATGATCGGGTCGGGCATCTTTCTCCTGCCGGCCGCGCTCGCCGCCTACGGTCCGATTTCGATCGGCGGCTGGCTGATTACCTCGGCGGGGGCGATCGTCCTGGCGCTGATCTTCGGACGGCTGGCCCGATTGGTGACCAAGACCGGCGGGCCCTATACCTATTCGCGCGAAGGCTTCGGCGACTTCGCCGGCTTCCTGATCGCCTGGGGCTACTGGATCGCGCTCTGGTCGGGTAACGCGGCGGTTGCTGTCGCCTTCTCAGGTTACCTCGGCTTCCTCTTTCCGGTCATCGCCGAGAACAAGCTCGCGGGGCTGGCCACGGCGCTGGGCGCGATCTGGCTGCTGACCTGGGTGAACGCCCGCGGCGTGCGCGAGGCCGGCACGGTCCAACTCGTGACCACGGTGCTGAAGGTGGTCCCGCTTCTGCTGGTCGCGCTGATCGGCCTGGCCTACCTCGATCCTGGCAACTTCACACCGCTGAACGCCAGCGAGATGAGCAACGGCGCCGCCCTGGCGGCCTGTGCCGCGCTCACGCTGTGGGCCTTCATCGGCCTGGAATCGGCGACCGTACCTTCGGGCGACGTCGATCAGCCGGAACGCACGATCCCGCGCGCGACCATTTTCGGCACCAGCCTGGCGGCCGTGGTCTACATCCTCGTGACAATCGTCGCCTTTGGACTGGTGCCGCTGACGGTGCTGCAGAGCTCGAGCGCGCCCCTGGCCGACGTGGCCGGAACCATGTGGGGCGCGGCCGGGGCGACCTTCGTCGCGCTCGCCGCCTGCGTCTCGACATTCGGAACGCTCAACGGCTTCACCATGCTGTCCGGGCAGGTGCCCATGGGCGCGGCCCGCGACGGCCTCTTTCCGCGATCCTTCGCCCGCCTCTCCAAGGCGCAGACGCCGGTCTTCGCGCTGGTCGTCTCGAACACGCTCGCGAGCATCCTGATCGCCATGAACTTCACCAAGGGTCTCGTCGACCAGTTCGTCTTCATCATCCTGCTGGCGACCTTGACGACCCTGGTGCCCTACCTGTTCTGCGCCCTGGCGGAGTTCATGATCTTCGTCACCACCGGCCGGACCATGGCCGGCCGCGGCATCGGCGCGGTGGTCGCTCTGGCGGTGCTCGGCTTCGCCTATTCCGCCTGGGCGATCTACGGCGCCGGCCAGGAGGTCGTGTTCTACGGCTTTCTTCTGTTGATCGCCGGGGTCCCGGTATACGCCTGGCTGAAGTGGCGCCTTCGGGCCCCGGCTGGCCGGGCATAACTCAAGAAGGGAGGATTTCAATGTCGAGTTTGGGTGTCCATTCGGAGATAGGAAAGCTGAAGCGGGTGATCGTCGCCCGGCCGTCGCTGGCGCACGAGCGCCTGACGCCGGGCAACTGTCACGACCTCCTGTTCGACGACGTGATCTGGGTGCAGCAGGCGCGCATCGACCACGATGCCTTCCGGATCAAGATGAAGGACCGCGGGGTCAAGGTCTACGACCTGCAAGACCTGCTCGCCGAGACCTTCGAAAACGACGGCGAGGCCCGCGCCTTCGTGCTCGACCGGCGGATCACGCCCAACTACGTCGGCCCGATCCTGGCCAAGGAGATGCGCCCCTGGCTGGAGGAGCTTCCGGCGGAGGACCTGGCGCGCCACCTGCTCGGCGGGATCATCGTTTCGGATTTACCGGCGGAGATGGTCACGCCCATCATGAGGAGCGCACTGGCCGGCAGCGACTTCCTGGTCCGGCCCATCCCCAACGCGCTGTTCCAGCGCGATCCCTCGTGCTGGATCTACAACGGGGTCACCTGCAACCCGATGTTCTGGCCGGCGCGCAAGCCGGAGACGCTCTACCAGCGCACGGTCTACAAGTTCCACCCCATGTTCAAGGACGAGGACTTCAAGATCTGGTGGGGCGACAGCGACGAGGACTTCGGCCACGCCAGCGTAGAGGGCGGCGACGTCATGCCGATCGGCAAGGGCGTGGTGCTTATCGGCATGGGCGAGCGCACGACCCGTCAGGCCGTGGCGCAGGTAGCGGACAGCCTGTTCGCCCAGGGCGGCGCCGAGCGCGTCATCGCCTGCGCCATGCCGAAGAGCCGCGCGGCGATGCACCTGGATACGGTGTTCTCCTGCCTCGACCACGACAAGGTCACCGCCTTCCGAGAGGTGGTCGACCAGATCGAGTGCTATTCCCTGCGCCCCGGCGACAAGGGCGTCGAGCTCCACAAGGAGGAGAAGCACCTCTTCGAGGTCTACAAGGAGGCCTTGGGCCTGAAGGACCTGCTCGTCATCGGCACGGGCGGCAATGAGTTCCAGCAGGAGCGCGAGCAGTGGGACGACGGCAACAACGTCGTCGCGCTCGAGCCTGGGGTCGTCGTGGGCTATGCCCGCAACACTCACACCAACACCCTTTTGCGCAAGGCCGGGGTCGAGGTCATCACCATCAGCGGCCAGGAACTGGGCCGCGGCCGCGGCGGCGGTCACTGCATGACCTGCCCGATCGAGCGCGAACCCGCCTACTGACGTGAACCACTTGTCGCGGCCGCACCGGGCCGCGCCAGAAACCAGGGAGAGACAGCCATGGCTTTCAACATAAAGGGACGCAACTTCCTCAAGGTAATGGATTTCAACCAGCGGGAGCTGCGCTACCTGCTCGACCTTTCCCGCGACCTCAAGCGGGCCAAATACGCCGGCACCGAGCAGCAGCACCTCAAGGGCAAGAACATCTGCCTGATCTTCGAGAAGTCGTCGACCCGGACCATGTGCGCCTTCGAGGTCGCCGCCATGGACCAGGGCGCCGGCGTCACCTACCTCGGCCCGTCCGGTTCGCAGATCGGCCATAAGGAGTCGATGAAGGACACGGCGCGGGTGCTCGGGCGCATGTACGACGCGATCGAGTATCGGGGCTTCGGCCAGGAGATCGTCGAGGAATTGGGTCAATATGCCGGCGTGCCGGTGTTCAACGGCCTGACCGACGAGTTCCACCCGACACAGATGCTGGCCGACGTGCTGACCATGCGGGAGCACTGCGACAAGCCGCTGCACGACATCTCCTACGCCTTCGTCGGTGACGCGCGCAGCAACATGGGACACTCGCTGATGATCGTCGGCTGCATCATGGGCATGGACGTGCGGCTCGCGGCGCCCAAGGCGAACTGGCCGAGCGACGAGTACCTCGGGCCGGCCCGCAAGCTCGCCGAGCAGAACGGCGCGCGCCTGACGATCACGGAGGACCCCTTCGAGGCGGTCAAGGGCGCCGACTTCATCCATACCGACGTCTGGGTCTCCATGGGCGAGCCGGCCGAGGTCTGGGAGGAGCGGATCAAGCTGCTGACGCCCTACCGGGTGAACAGCGAGCTGATGGCGGCTTCGGGCGTGCCGAACACGCGCTTCATGCATTGCCTGCCGGCGTTCCATAACAGGGAAACCAAGGTCGGCGAGGAGATCTTCCAGAAGCACGGGATCTCCGAGATGGAGGTCACCGACGAGGTCTTCGAGTCCCCCGCCGCGGTTCAGTTCGAGCAGGCGGAGAACCGGATGCACACCATCAAGGCGGTGCTCGTCGCCACGATCGGGTCTTGAGCGATGCGTGTCGTCGTAGCTCTGGGCGGTAACGCCCTGCTCCGCCGCGGGCAGGCGCTGACCGCCGAAAACCAGCGGGAGAACGTAAGGGTCGCCGCCGAGGCGATGGCGCCGATCGCCGAGGAGCACCAGCTCGTCATCTCCCACGGCAACGGTCCACAGGTCGGTCTGCTCGCCCTCCAGGGCGCCGCCTACAAGCCGGACGAGGTCTATCCCCTCGACGTTCTGGGCGCCCAGACCGAGGGCATGATCGGCTACATGATCGAGCAGGAGTTGGGGAACCTGCTGCCCTTCGAGGTTCCCTTCGCCACCATCCTGACGATGATCGAGGTCGACCCGGAGGATCCCGCCTTCAAGAACCCGACCAAGTTCATCGGTCCGGTCTACGAAGAGGCCGAAGCCAAGCGCCTGGCCGAGGAGAAGAACTGGTCGATCAAGCCCGACGGCGACAAGTGGCGTCGGGTCGTCGCCTCGCCGCTGCCCAAGCGGATCTTCGAGATCCGGCCGATCCACTGGATGCTCGAGAAGAACACCATCGTGATCTGTGCCGGCGGCGGCGGCATCCCGACGGTCTATGACGAGAACCGCAAGCTGCACGGCATCGAGGCGGTGATCGACAAGGACCTGGCGAGCGAGCTCCTGGCCCGCGACCTGGAGGCCGATCTCTTCATCATGGCGACCGACGCCGATGCGGTCTATGTCGGTTTCGGCACACCGGAAGCGAAGCGAATCAAGACGGCCTCGCCGGCCGCGATCCGGGAGTACGAGTTCCCGGCCGGCTCCATGGGGCCGAAGGTCGAGGCCGCCTGCCAGTTCGCGGAACGCAGCGGCAAGGCCGCGGCGATCGGCGCGCTGGCCGACCTGCCGGACATCGTCGCCGGCAAGGCGGGCACAACGATCCGGGGCACGGCGAGCGGCATCGAGTGGCACTAGAAGGTGTGATGTAGGTCAAACGGTGCAGGCGACGCTGCAGCGAGAGCGGTAAAACCGTATCGTGCCGCGTTCCGAGCCTCGCGCTACTCCAGGGAGGAGGAAGTTTGGGAGTGTGCCATGCCATAGCCTGTCAGGGCGTCGGACCGGCGTCGCGAGCCGGCGGCGGCGTTTTGCCGCGCCTGGGGAGATTCGGACCGCGTGGACTGCTGTTCACGCGGCCCAATCCCGGCTATGAATCGAGCATGGAAACGGAAAACGACGGGCCGGCGGCAAAGCCCGACGCCGAGAAATCGAGGAACTTGAGCCTCCTCGCGGCCTTCGAGGCCACGCTTCTGTTCAGCCGGTGGCTTCAGATCCCGCTGCTGGTCGGGCTGATTGTCGCGCTGGTCCTGATCCAGTTCAAATTCGCGCAGCACCTCTTCGTCATCATGGCTGATCTGCAATCGGTCGGCCGGGAGCGGGTGATTCTCGTCACCCTGGACCTGATCGACATGGTGCTGATCGCCAACCTCGTCGTCATGATCGTGATCAGCGGTTATGAGACCTTCGTCTCGAACCTCCATATGGAGGACGAACCCAGCGTGCCGCGTTGGATGCGGCGGTCGACGACGGGCAAGCTCAAGCTGAGGATCGCAACCACGATCCTGCTGATCTCGACGATCCACATGCTGCACGTATACCTCGATCCGGCGCGGGTGGATCCGTCCGAAATCACTTTCATGCTGATCGCACAGGGCATTTTTGTGCTGACAGCGGCGGCATACGTGTTCTTCAATTGGCTCGAGTACGGGCCGGGCAATAGAGGCGATCTCTAGGCGGGAAAGGGCCTCGCCGGTCGCAGGGAAGGGGAAAGGCAATGGTTCTCGATCTCGTCCGCTATTCTCGAATTCTCGAGATCGTCGGCGACATCCTCAAGGTGGAGGTGCCGGAGGCCGTCGATGGCAAGGGACCGGCGGTGCGCTTCGGCGACCTCGCCGTCCTCGAGGGCGCGGAGGGGCACAAGTCGCTCGCCCAGGTCATCAACATCAACCGGCAAGCGGTGTCGCTGCAGATCTTCACCGGGACCAAGGGTATCTCGACCAGCTCGACGGTGACCTTTCTGGGTCATCCCATGCGCGTCACCTATTCGCCCAACATCCTCGGCCGGGTCTTCGACGGCACGGGCAACCCGATCGACGGCGGCCCGGATCTCTCCATGGACCAGCAGGTGACCATCGGCGGCCCCTCGGTGAATCCCGCCGAGCGCATCGTTCCGACCAAGATGATCCGCACCGACGTGCCGATGATCGACATCTTCAACTGTCTGGTGGAGAGCCAGAAGATCCCGATCTTCTCGGTCTCCGGCGAGCCCTTTAATCCCTTCCTGGCGCGTATCGGCATCCAGGCCGACGCGGATATCGTGGTTTTCGGCGGGCTCGGGTTGATCTTCGACGACTACTTCACCTTCCGCAAAACCTTCGAGGACGCCGGCGTGTTCTCGCGGACGGTGATGATCATCAACCAGGCCTCCGACCCGATCGTCGAACGGCTGCTGGTGCCCGACATGGCGCTCGCCGTGGCGGAGCGCTTCGCGGTCGAGGAAGGCAAGCGCGTCCTGGTCCTGCTGACCGACATGACGGCCTACGCCGACGCCTTGAAGGAGGTCGGCATCTCCATGGAGCGCGTGCCCTCGAACCGGGGCTACATGGGCGATCTCTATTCCCAGCTGGCCCGGCGCTACGAGAAGGCCTGCGACTACGCCAAGGGCGGCTCGGTGACGATCCTGACGGTCACCACCATGCCGGGCAACGACGTCACGCACCCGGTGCCGGACAACACCGGCTACATCACCGAGGGGCAGTTCTATCTCCACGACGGCGTGATCGATCCCTTCGGCTCGCTCTCGCGCCTCAAGCAGAACGTCATCGGCAAGGTCACGCGCGAAGACCACAGCCAGATCATGACCACCATGATCCGCTTCTATTCCGGCGCCCGCGACGCCCAGCAGAAGCAGGCCATGGCCTTCGACCTCTCGGACTACGACGAGCAGCTCCTGAAATTCGGCAAGCTGTTCCGCGAGCGCTTCATGGACATCGAGGTGTCGCTGCCGCTCGAGGAGGCCCTGGACCTCAGCTGGCGGACCCTGGCCGAGTGCTTCCAGCCCGAGCAGCTGCTGATGAAGCAGGAGCTGATCGACAAGTATTTCCCGAAGGACGTGGCGCCGACGGTCGAGCCCGAGGCTGGCGCGGACCAGCCGTCCGACGAGGACGAGGCCGGCCAGGAAGCCCCGGAAGCGGCGGCGGCCGACGAGGCGGTCGAGACGGAACCGGAAGCATCGCCCGAGCCCGCCGCCGAGACCGAGGAGTTGGCGGCGGCCGAGTCAGAGGAGAAGGGAGGCAAGAGTGGCGCGGCTGCAGCTCAGTAAGTCTTCCCTGGCGCGCCAAGCCAAGGACCTGCGCACCTTCCAGCGCTTCCTGCCGTCGCTCGACCTGAAGCGCCAGCAGCTGATGGCGGAGCGGGCGAAGGCGGTGAAAGCTCTTGAGGAGGCGCGCGCGGGAATCGATGGCTTCAGGAAGGAGGTCGGGCAGAAGCTTCCCATGCTCGCCAACATGAACGTCGATCTGACGGATCTCGCCAAGCTCTCCAAGGTCGAGCTGGGCATGGAGAACGTCGTGGGCACCCAGCTGCCGAAGCTGGAACGGATCGAGGTGACGGTCCAGCCCTACGCCGTCCTGTCCAAGCCGCACTGGGTCGACAACGTCGTGGCCATGCTCCACGACATGTTGGAGCTGCAAATTCGCGCCCAGGTCGCGGAACGGCGCGTCGCCCTGCTGGACGCTGCCGTGAAGACGATCACGCAGCGGGTCAATCTCTTCGACAAGGTCCTGATCCCCCGCGCCCGGGCCAACATCAAGCGGATAAAGATCTATCTGTCGGACGAAGAGATGTCGGCCGTGGTGCGCTCCAAGATCGCCAAGCGCAAGCGGGCGGCGGAGGCCTCGGCATGAGCATCGCGCGCCTCAAGAAAGTCACGCTCTGCGGGCTGCTGAAAGAGAAGAAGCAGGTGCTCGAAGGGCTGCAGGAGCTCGGCTGCATGCACCTGCTCCCCCTGCGCCCGCCGCCCGCCGAAGCCGAGAATGTGGCCTCGCCCCGCGCCGAGGCGGCCTACAAGGCTTTGCGTTTCCTGACCGACATGCCGCAGAAGCGCCGGCAGGTGGTCCGCGACCCCCAGTTCGACGTCGGCAAATTGGTCAAGGAGGCGCTCGACCTGAAACAGGAGCTGCGCGACACCGAGGACCGCCGGGACTTCCTGGCCCACCGCATCGCTGCGGTCGAGCCCTGGGGCGATATCTTCTTCCCGCCCCAAGAGTCGCTCGCCGGCTACCGGCTCTGGTTCTACATCGTGCCGCTTGGCAAGCTGGACGCGCTGACGGACGTCGATCTGCCTTGGCAGATCGTGCGCAAGGACAACCGCTTCGCCTACGTCGTGCTGATCTCCCAGGACGAGCCGCCGGGCGACGTCCTGCCCGTGCCGCGCACCCATACCGGCGCCCTGCCGGTCGCGGAGCTGAAGGCGCAGCTCGAGGAGGCCGAGGTCGCGCTTGAGGACCTGGTCGCCCGGCGCCTGGCGCAGACCCGCTACGTCTACCTGCTCAGCGTCAATCTCGCCGAAGCGGAGAACCGCGCCTCGCTGACCTACGCCGACCAGCAGACCCGCGACGGCGACGGCATCGTCGCGGTCCAGGGGTGGGTTCCCGAAGACGCGATCCCCGCCGTCCAGGCCTTGGCCGAGGAGAAGGGGTTGGCGTGCCTCTTCGAGGATCCCAGGCCGGACGAGGAGCCGCCGACGCTGCTGCAGGAGTCGGAGCGAATGGAGGCCGGCGTCGACCTCGCGCTGTTCTACACCGTGCCGCCCTACCGCATGTGGGACCCGAGCGCGGTGCTGTTCTTCTCGTTCTCGGTATTCTTCGCCATGATCCTGGCGGACGCCGGCTACGCGGCGGTCTTGTTGGGCGGCCTCCTGTTCTACTGGAAGCGCCTCGGACAGAGCGCGAAGGCCCGTGCTTACCGCCTCCTGGGTCTTTCCCTGGTCGGTTGCAGTGTCGTCTACGGAGTCATGGTCGGAAGCTATTTCGGCGTGCAGCCGCCGAAGGGCTCGGTGCTGGACTCCCTCCACGTCATCGACATGAACAACTACGGGGCGATGATGAAGCTCTCGATCATCGTCGGCGTGGCCCATCTCGTGCTGGGCAACGCCATTGCCGCCTACGTGAAACGCGGGAGCACCACGGCGCTCGCCAATCTCGGCTGGATCGCCGGCCTGATCGGCGGCACCGCCGCGGTCTATGGCGAGCCGGGCGGGCAGTCTGTGCAGGCCGGCTACATCATGGTCGCCGCTGGCGCCCTGGCAGTCTTTCTGTTCACCAGCGAACGCCCTGTCAAACGACCCATCGACTACCTAACCCGCGCTTTTGATGGCTTCACCGCACTGACGGGGATCATGGGCGCGTTCGGCGACGTGCTGAGCTACATGCGGCTGTTCGCGCTCGGCTTGGCGGCCGCTTCCTTGGCGTCGACCTTCAACGGTTTGGCGATGCAAGCCCTGGAGGCGCGGCCGGGACTGGGTCTGCTGTTCGCCATCCTGATCCTGGTCCTGGGACACGTGGTCAATCTCGGCCTCAGCCTGATGAGCGCGGTGGTCCACGGCCTGAGGCTCAATTTCATCGAATTCTACAAATGGGGGATGCCGGGAGAAGGGACTGTCTTCCGGCGGTTCGCCCGCAAGGAGGTGCAACCATGAACGAATTCATCTTGGCCCTGGGATGGGTCGGAATCTACTCGCCGATGGCCCTCGGCGCCGTCGCCTCCGCGATCGGCACCGCCATCGCCGGTCAGGCCGCCATTGGCGCGATGCTGGAGACCGAAGGGGGCTACGGGCGCTTCGTCGGCCTGACCGCGCTGCCGTCCTCCTTCGTGATCTACGGCATCGTCATCATGTTCACCCTGAACCGCGAAGTGACGCCGGAAAACGCGGGCGGCCTTTTCGGGGTCGGCTTGTTCGCGGGATTGGCGCTTCTGTACTGCGGCAGCGCTCAGGGCAAGGCCTGCGCCTCCTCGATCAACGCGTCCAAGGAGAAGCCTGAGATCTTCGGCCTTTCGTTGGCCCCGGCCGCGATCATTGAGGGCTTCGGGGTCTTCGCCTTCGTGTTCGCGTTGGTCGTCAGCGCCGGCATCGCGGGAGGGGCATGATGGCGAAGCAGACAGCCGAAACGGACGCGCCCTCCAGCGGCGTCGATGCCCTGATCGCCCGCCTCAGGGACGAGGGCGTATCGGCCGGGCGCAGCGAAGCCGAGAAGATCGTGCGCGATGCCAAAGCCGAGGCGAAGAAGACCCGGGATAAGGCGCGGGCCGAGGCGAAACAGCATCTCGAGGCCTCTCGCAAGGAGGCGGACGCCTACCGCGCCGCCGGCGAGGAGGCGCTCAAGACGGCCATGCGCGACACGGTGCTCGACATGAAATCGACCCTCATGCAGCGCTTCAGCTCCGACGTTAAGCGCCTGGTGTCGCACCAGCTGCAGGATCCCGAGGTGCTCAAGCAAATGATCGTCGCCGTGGCCGGCCGGGTGCGCGCGGACGCGGACGTTGAAGACGACGACGCGCTCGAGGTTATCCTGCCGGACACGGTCGCCGGCCTGGAAGAGCTGCGCAACAACCCCGAGAAGGTGCGCAAGGGCAAGCTGACCGACCTGGTGTTCGGCCTGACCGGCGAAATGCTGCGGGACGGGGTGTCGTTCGTCGCCTCGGACGAGGTGACGAACGGAATCCACATCCGAATGAAGGACAAGAACATCACCCTCGACCTGACCGAGCAGGCCGTGGCGGCCCTGCTGCTGCAGCACCTGCAGCCCCGGTTCCGGGCGATCCTCGAAGGCGTTGTCAAGTAGCCGGACCCGAGCCATGAGCGATCCCGACGCCTACATCATGCTGATGTCGAGCCTGCCGAGCCCGGAGGCTCTGTTTCGCGCCAAGCAGCCGCCCCTATCCCGGCTGAAGCTCGACCAGCGGCTGCGCGTGCTGACGCCCGAGGACGCCGAGACTCTGCGCCTGGTGGAGCACGTCGTGCACTGGCGCCAGATTCCCATGGGGGCGTCGGAGGAGGAGATGATCAAGCGGGCGCGCGACGCCCTTGAGAAGATCGACAACGAGACCGTGCAGCTGATCGTGCGCGACCGGCTCGAAATCCGCACCTGCGTGGCCGCGCTGCGCCGGCGCGCCCGGGGCGAGGCGGCGCCGGCGGCCGACGTGCCCTGGGGCTTCGGGCGCTGGGTCGGCCACATTGCGCGCAACTGGACGGAGCCCACGTTCCGGCTCGACGGCGTGTTTCCCTGGCTACGCGAGGCGGACCGCTTGATGAAGCAGGACGATCCCATGGCCCTGGAGCGGCTGCTCCTCGAGCAATCCTACAAGCGCCTGCAGCGCCGGGCGGGAGAGCACGCCTTCGATTTCGAGGCGGTTGTCATCTACGTCCTGAAGTGGAGCATCGTGGACCGCTGGGGGCGTTACAACTCCGAAGCCGCGTCGCGACGTTTCGAGGATCTCACCCAGGCCGGCCTGGGTGACTACGCGACCTTGTCGTTTGAAGGGGAGGCCTGATGGCTAGCAAGTCCGAAACTTCCGGTTCCACAGCGGGCGGAAAGTCGAAGCAGGGCGCCTCGGCTCCGCGCAAGCGCAAGGCCGCCGGCGCGGAGGCCGCGGCGCCGCCGCCCGCGGTCGGTGAGATGAGGAACATTAAGATCACGGGCGCCGAGAAGCCGAAGGGCGGCGGCGGTCGGGCCGGCGCGCAGTCAAACGGAGAGTCGGAGCACGGCAGCAACTTCCCGGAAACCGCCAGGATCGTCGCGGTGCAGGACGACCTCGTCGAGATCGAGGCTGAGATCGGAGTCGACGGCGAGCCCGCCCATCTCGTCAAGAACGAGGTCATCTACATCCGGCCCAGCATCCTGAACGAGCGCGGCGAGCAGGAACGCCTGAAGGCCGAGGTGCTCCGGGTGCGTGGGGTGAACGCCGACGCCCAGGTCTATGAGAGCACGACGGGCGTCGCGGTCGGCGACGTGGTCGAGCAGAGCGAAGAGCTGCTGTCCGTCGAGCTTGGACCGGGGCTGCTCGGTCAGGTCTACGACGGGCTCCAGGCCCCTCTGCCGAAGGTCGCGGTCCAGTACGGCATCTTCCTGCCGCGCGGTGTCGAGGTCCCGCCGCTCGACCCGAAGAGCAAGTGGTCCTTCGTGCCCAAGGTCAAGAACGGGGCCGAAGTGGTGGCGGGCGACACCCTGGGCACCGTCCAGGAGGGCCGCTTCACCCATAAGATCATGGTGCCCTTCGGATGGCCCGGCGAGTTCCGCGTGACCTGGATCCAGGAGGGCAGCTTCCACGTCCGCGACGTCGTGGCGCGCCTCGAGGACAAGGCCGGGCGCGAGCGGTCCGTCTCGCTGTCCCAGAAATGGCCGGTGCGTCGGTCGCTGAACGCGGGACTGCTGAAGCGGACCCTGTCCCGCCGGCTCTACCCGGACGAGCCGGTCATCACCACCCAGCGCCTGATCGATACCTTCTATCCGATCGCGCGCGGCGGCATGGCCTGCATCCCGGGGCCGTTCGGCGCCGGCAAGACGGTCCTCCAGGGCCTGATCGCGCGGCACTCGTCGGTCGATGTGGTCATCGTCGTGGCCTGTGGCGAACGGGCCGGCGAGGTGGTCGAGACCATCAACGAATTCCCCGCCATGAGCGACCCCAAGACGGGCGGCACGCTGATGGATCGTACGATCATCATCTGCAACACCTCGTCGATGCCGGTGGCCGCGCGCGAAGCCTCGATCTACACGGGGCTCACGCTCGGCGAGTACTACCGGCAGATGGGCTACGACGTGCTGCTGATCGCCGACTCGACCTCGCGCTGGGCGCAGGCGATGCGCGAGACCTCGGGCCGTCTCGAGGAGATCCCCGGAGAGGAGGGCTTCCCGGCCTACCTCGAGTCCTCGATCAAGGGCGTCTACGAGCGGGCCGGCGTGACCGAGACGAACGACGGTTCGGTCGGCAGCCTGACGATGATCGGCACTGTCTCACCGGCCGGCGGCAACTTCGACGAGCCGGTGACCCAATCGACGCTGTCGACCGTCAAGTGCTTCCTCGGCCTGTCTGCGGACCGGGCCTACAAACGCTTCTACCCGGCGGTCGACCCGCTGATTTCATGGTCGCGTTATCGGGCGCAGCTGACCCCCTGGTTCGACGAGAACATGGAGGCGGGCTGGACCCAGCGGGTCGAGGAGATGCAGGAGCTCCTGCTCCGCGGCGACGCGGTCGCGCAGATGATGCAGGTGACCGGCGAGGAGGGCGTGACGCTGGAAGATTTCGTGAACCATCAGAAGGCGTTCTTTCTCGACATGGTCTACCTGCAGCAGGACGCCTTCGACTCGGTCGATTCCTCGGTCTCCCTCGAGCGGCAGAAGATGACCTTCAACAAGGTCTTTGAGCTGGTCACCCGACCCTACAACTTCGACGACAAGGCGGCGGCGCGCGACTTCTTCACGCGCCTGACCGGCCTGTTTAAGAACTTCAACTATGCCGCCGAGGGATCGCCGGACTACGAGGATCTGCTCAAGCAGATCGATGGGCTCTCCGCCGGCGTCTCTTGACCCAGTGGCCGCCGGGCGGGTGGTCCCGCCTCGGTTCGGTTCAGGCCGGCCGGATCGGCGTGCTCAGTCTCGTTTCGGTCGCGTCCCGAGGGTGGTAGAAGGGAGAGGGCGGCCGTTCGCCGTCGCGCTCTGCGCCGGCGTCGCGGCCGGCCAGGTCCTACCGCTTCGGCTCGTGCCTCGATGAAAGCGTTGCTCGCTGCTGTCCTGTTCGGCTTCTCGTCCCTCGCGCTTTACGGCGCCGCCGCGGCGCGCGACGCGCAGCTGAGCGGCCTGGTCGAGAGCGTCATCTCGGACGAGGACATCCAGGGCGAACTGCCGCGCGACCTCTCCGACCCGGAAACCGCCGAGCCGCCCGGCCAGGATCGGGGCTGGCCGAACCTGCCGCGTTTCACCCTGCCCACCATCGAAGGCCTCGATCCGGTCTCCTCGACCCTAGCCTGGGTCCTGATCATCGCGGCGGCCGCGCTGCTGCTCCTGTTCCTGGCGCGCAGCCTCGGCCGGCTCGATTTCGGCGCCGCCGCCCAGGCCCGGGTCGAACGGGCGCCGCTCGAGGGGCCGGGTGGCGACGGCGGCCCGCCGCCGGGCTTGGAACAGGCCGAAGTACTGGCGGCCAGCGGGCACTATGCCGAAGCGGTCCGCGTGCTGCTGGCGGCGCTCATCGCGTTGTTTCATAGCCGTCTGGACCCGACACTGGGGCCGTGGCTCACGAGCCGCGAGATCGAGAGGCGCGTTGCGTTGCCGGAAGAGGCCCGCGCCGCCTTCGTCCACATCGTCGGCGCGGTCGAGGTCAGCCATTTCGGCGGCCGCGCCGTCGACGACACGGCCTACCGGCGTTGCCGCGAGGGTTACCGGCAGGTCGCGGCCGCCGCCGAGGGGGGCGTCGGGTGAACGGGGCGCCGGTGTTCCAGCCGCGCACGGTGTTCTGGCTGGTCGTCGTGGGCAGTCTTTCCTTCGCCGCCGCCCTGGTGGTCATGGTGCTCGGCCAGGACATCGGAACCACGGCGAAGGCGAACAGCTTCTCGACCTCGGCGATCGGTCATCGGGCCTTCGTGGAGACCCTCGACCGACTCGGCTTTCGCGTCCTCGTTTCGCGCCATAACTCGGCCGAGAAGGCGGGTGAGGAGGGGCTCCTGGTCCTGGCCGAGCCGATACCGGGCGAGAGCGGTGTCACCGATCTCCTGGGTGCGCCGAACCTGCTCTATGTTCTGCCGAAGCGGACGGGCAAGCCCGATCCCGACAATCCGCGGTGGCTGCTGGAAACCGCGATAGTGCCGCTCCCGGTCGTCGAGGCGAGCCTCGACCGGATCCTGTCCGGCGCCCAGGTGGTGCGGCCCAAGACGTCGCCGGCCTGGCGCAGCGGCGCACCGGGTCTGGAACCCGAGATCGCGCAGCCGCAACTGGTTCGCTCCGAGCGTCTCAGCCCCTTCGTAGGCAGCGACCAGGGTGTCCTGCTCGGCGGGCTCCAGACCGGATCCGGCACGCTCTGGGTCCTCTCTGATCCCGATCTGCTGGCGAACCACGGGATCGGCCTGGGCGACAACGCGGCGCTCCTGGTGCGCGCCCTGGAACACATGAACCCGGCGGGCGGGCTGATCGTGGTCGACGAGACAATCCACGGCTTCACCCAGCCACCCAGCCTGTGGCGCAGTCTTTTCGCTTTTCCCTTCGTCGTCGTTACCGTCCAGGCCGTGGCGACCCTGGTCGTTCTGATGCTGGCGGCGACCGAGCGCTTCGGCGCCCCGCTGCCGCTGCCCCGGGTCCTGCCCGAGGGCAAGGCCGCGCTGCTCGCCAATACGGCCGATCTGCTCAGCCTCGGGGGCCACGGCCGCGACCTGCTGCGGCGCTACGCCCGGGTGACCCTGCGCGACGTCGCCCGACGGCTGCAGCTTCCGGCCGGGCTGACGAGGGACGAGATGATCGCGCGCCTCGACCGGATCGCCGAGGCCCGCGGCATCGGCGACCGCTTCGCCGAGATCGACGCCCTGGTCGGCGCCAGCGCCCTGCGCTTCGGGGACGGCGGGCGCATCCTCCAGGCCGCGGGGCGCTTGTTTCATTGGAAACGGGAGATGTTGAATGGATCTGTCGGCGGTTCGCGCGGTTAGCGACGGGCTCAAGAGCCAGGTCGGCAAGGCCGTCGTCGGGCAGGAACGCGCGCTCGACCTCATGCTGGTCGCGCTGCTCAGCGAGGGGCACATCCTGCTCGAGGGCGTGCCCGGCGTGGCCAAGACCCTGCTGGCCCAGTCCTTCTCGGCCGCCCTGTCGCTCCAGTTCGGCCGCATCCAGTTCACGCCGGACCTGATGCCCGGCGACGTGCTCGGCACCAACCTGTTCAACTTCCAGACCAACAGCTTCAGCCTGACCAAGGGGCCGATCTTCACCCAGCTCCTGCTCGCCGACGAGATCAACCGGACGCCGCCCAAGACGCAGGCCGCCCTGCTTCAGTCGATGCACGAGCGGATCGTTACCATCGACGGCGAGAGCTACGATCTGGGGGCCGGTTTCATGGTGATCGCGACCCAGAACCCGATCGAGCAGCAAGGCACCTATCCGCTGCCCGAGGCGCAGCTCGACCGCTTCCTCTTCAAGCACGTCATGGGCTATCCCAGCCTCGAGGAGGAACAGGCGATCGTCCGCCAGCACGGCCACCGCACCACCATGCCGCGCCTGGCCGACCTCGGCCTGACCCCGGTGACCGACCTGGCGGGCCTGGAAGAGGTCCGCGCCTTCGTCGCCGGCCTGCGGCTGGCCGACGACCTGATCGCCTACATCGTCGACGTCGTGCGCCGCACCCGGGAACATCCTTCGCTTCAGTTCGGCGCCTCGCCGCGCGCCGCCAACATGCTGGCCTCGGCGGCCCGGGCCTACGCCGCGTTGGCGGGCCGGGACTACGTGATTCCCGACGACATCAAGACGCTGGCCTTGCCGGCCCTGCGCCACCGGGTCGTGCTGGCGCCGGGCGCCGAGATCGAGGGGCTCGACGCCGACCAGGTGGTTCAGCAGATTCTGGACCAGGCCGAGCCGCCCCGATGATCCGTCCCACGCCCCTTGCCGTGGTCCTCTTCGGGCTCGGCATTCCCTTGGCGCTGCTCCTGGTGGTCGTCGAGCCGGGGTACTGGGTCTTCGCCTTCGCCTATCTCTGCGCGGCGCTGATCCTGACCGGGGCCGACGCGCTCTTGTGCCTGCCGGCGCGCGCGCTCGCCCTCGAGGTGCGCGTGCCGCCGCTGCTCTACATCGGCGAGCGGGGCGTGCTCGACGTAGAGCTGTCGGCAGCCGGGGCCGGCCAGGCCGCGGTGATCGAGCTGGTCTGCGACGTCGGCGCGATCCTGACCCGCCCGGATCCCCTGCGTTTCCTCTTCCAGCCCGGCCAACGGACGACCGTGGCGGTGCCCCTCGTCCCGAAGCGGCGCGGCACGGCGGCGGTCGAACGGCTCTGGCTGCGCTGGCAGGGGCCGCTCCGCTTGGCGCGGCGGCAGCACATCCACGGGCTTGGGGCGCAGATACCCGTGGTGCCGAATGTTGCCGCCGTGCGCCGCGCCGCCTTGAAGTTCCAGGCCCCGGACTCGCCCTTCGGCGCCAAGCCGCAGAGCCAGCAAGGCGACGGATCCGAGTTCTCCGCCTTGCGCGAGTACGTGCCCGGCCTCGATCACCATTCGATCGACTGGAAGCAATCGGCGCGCCACCGGATCCTGCTGTGCAAGGAGTTTCGCACCGAGAGGAATCACCAGATAATCCTGGCTTTCGACACGGGCCATCTGATGAGCGAGCCGCTCGACGGGATCCCGCGCCTCGATCACGCCATCAACGCGGGCCTGCTGCTCGGCTACAGCTCGCTCCGCGCCGGCGACCGCATCGGCCTCTTCGCCTTTGATTCCCAGGTGCGCCTGCTGGCCGCGCCGGCCGGTGGGATCGGCGGTTTTCCCCGGCTGCAGCGGGCTTCCGCCGAGCTGGCCTATCGCCGCGACGAGACCAACTTCACGCTCGGCTTGGCCACGCTGCTCGGCCAGTTGCGGCGCCGCTCGCTGGTCATCGTGTTCACCGAGTTCGTCGACACGGTCACCGCCGAACTGATGGTCGAAAATCTGCAGCGGCTCGCGGCCCGGCATCTGGTGATCTTCGCCACCTTGCGCGACCCGGCCCTGTCGGCGGCGCTCGATCTGGCGCCGCGCGACCTCAAGATCATGACCCGCGCGGTCGTCGCCGACGACTTCCTGCGCGAGCGCCGGATCGTCTATCAGCGGCTCGACCGGCTGGGCGTGCACTGTCTAGAGGCGCCCGCGGCGGATATCGGGGCCGATCTCCTGAACCGCTACCTGGTGATCAAGCAGAAGGAGCTGATTTGAGCGCGCCGCGGAGCCAACAGGACTACGTCCTCAAGAGCGCGGAGTTCCGCCGGGAACGGGAGCAGAGCTGGCGCGAGCTGGAGATCCTGACGCGCGGCGCGGAAGCGGACGGGGTCGCGTCGCTCGACACGACCTCCCTGATGCGCCTGCCGGCGCTCTATCGGGCGACGCTGTCGTCCCTCTCGGTGGCGCGCAGCATCTCCCTGGACCAGAACGTTGTCAGCTATCTGGAAAGTCTAGCGGCCCGCTCCTACTTCGCCGTCTACGGCGCCAGGGCGGGCTTCTGGCGTTCCCTCTACGACTTCTTCGCCTGGCGCTTTCCGGCCGGCGTCCGGGCCGCCGCCGGCGCCGTTCTGCTGTCCTTCGCGGTCTTCATGCTCGGCGCGGCGACCGCGTTCTGGCTGACCCTCGGCAACGCCGACTGGTTCTACACCTTCGTCCCAGCGGATCTCGCCGGCGGCCGCAACCCGGGGGCGACGACGGAAGCCCTGCGCGAGACGCTCTACACCAAGCCGGAGGACGCGAGCGAATGGCTCTACAGCTTCGCGGCCTTCCTGTTCTCGCACAACGCGCGCATCGCGATGCTGTGCTTCGCCCTCGGTTTCGCGCTCGGCGTGCCCGTGGTGCTGATGATCTTCTACAACGGCGCCATTCTCGGCGCCTTCATAGCCCTGTTCCACGATCGCGGCCTGAGCCAGGAGCTGCTGGGCTGGTTGCTGATCCACGGCTCGACCGAACTGCTCGCCCTCTGGCTCTGCGCCGGCGCCGGATTGGTGCTCGGCGGTGCCGTGGCCTTCCCGGGACGCCACGGCCGGCTCGCCAACCTGGCCCGGCGCGGCCGCCAGGCCAGCGTCGTCGTCATGGGCGCCGTCTTCATGCTGTTCATCGCCGGCCTGCTCGAAGGACTGGGCCGGCAGATCGTCAACGACACGGCCGTGCGATATATGATCGGCTGCGGTGCCTTCGTTGCGTGGATGCTCTATTTCACCTTGGCCGGGCGGGGCCGGCGTGATGGCGGCGACTGACGGGCAGGGTGCGCGCCGCGCCGATCCACGGCGGCGCGAGATCGTGACGCCCGAGGGCGTCGCCTTTCCGGTCCGGCTGGCCGACCGCAGCGAGCGCCTGGGCGCGGTGCTGATCGATCTGCTCATTGTCTTCGGCGCGCTGATCCTGATCTTCTCCGTGGGGTTATTCGGCATGGCCCAGGCGGCGTGGCTGCTGCCCCTGGTGATCCTGGCCTCCTTCGCGGTGCGCAGCTTCTACTTCATCGCCTTCGAGCTGCGCTGGCAGGGCCGCACGCCGGGCAAGCGCCTGGTCGGTTTGCGGGTGATCGACCGCCACGGCGGCCCGCTTCGGCCCGATGCGATCTTCGCCCGCAATCTGATGCGGGAGGTCGAGCTGTTCATGCCGGTGACCCTGCTGCTCCTGGGCGAGCGTGGTGGCGTCGAGGGCTGGTTCACGCTCCTGGTGCTGATATGGCTCGCCGTCTTCGTGCTGATGCCGTTCTTCAACCGCGACCGCATGCGGGTGGGCGATCTGATCGGGGGAACCTGGGTGATCGTCGCGCCCCGAGCCCAGCTGCTGCAGGACCTGGCGAAGCCGCGCGCCGCCGCCCCGGGCGCGGCCGCCGCCGGGTCCGGCAGCTATCGTTTCACCAAGGCTCAGCTCGACATCTACGGCATCTACGAGCTGCAGGTCCTGGAAGACGTGCTGCGCAACCGCGGCAGCGCGGCCAGCACGACGCTTCACGACGTCTGCCGGCGCATCCAGCGCAAGATCGGCTGGCGGCCCGAGGTCCGGGTTACCGAAGCGCGCTTCTTTCTCGAGGCCTTCTATGCGCAGCTCCGCGCCCACCTGGAAGCCAAGATGCTGATGGGCGTCCGGCGGGAGAGCAAGCACGACCGCGGCGGTTCGTAAGCGGCGGCATCAGTCGAACACGGCGGCGATCTGTCCGCTGTCGATGCCCTCCTGGTCGATTCTCAGGTCGTGGTAGCCGACCGCGACCAAGACCGCGGTGAAGGCCGCGCTCAATGCTGACAGGAACCAGGAGCCGACGACGACGGCGGTCGGACCCAGCATGACCAGGAAGAGGCTGGTGATCATCAGGACAACGATCATCAGGAAGACGGAGATCAGCACCAGGGCGAAGATCGACCAGCGTTTGCCCTTGGTCAGGCTGGCGCTGCGGTTGAAAGCGGCGAAGATGCCCGGCCGTTCGACCACCGTAACCGGAATCACGACCCAGAAGACCGTAAGGATGATCAGACCGGGCACCACGAGGAGAAGAGAGCCGATGCCGATCATGATCGTGAAGATGATCGCCACCGCGATCACCGGCAGCGCGGAGGCGAAGCCCTTGCCGACGATCTCGCCGAGACCGGCCATCTGGCCTCTCAGGTCTTTGACCGTACCGTATACGACGGCGGCGGTCAGAACCTGGGCGAGCAAGGCCTCGAGCAGGACCAGCCAGAACTCCGCGGCCTGGCTCCCGGCGGCTCCTGCCGACATCGCTCCGAGCTGCAAGAGCAGGCTCGGGCTATAGACCAGCAGCGCCAGAACGCCGAAGGAAACGATGTTCCGGAACAGGGTGGTGAATGTCTTGCCCAGAACGCCGCCGATGGAGAACTCTTCGTGCATGGTTCGCTTCCTTGGCCTTAGAGTGCCGCCGAATCCCTGGTCTTGCCCCCCGCGGCGTAAACAAAGCGTGAAGGACCGCTGGAAGATAGCGCAACCCTCCTGGCCCAACGAGAGCGGGCGCCTGGTGTCGTGGTCCGCGCCCGATTCCATTCGGGCTCCATCTACTCTAGTCTGCAAACTTCACGTCGTCGGGGGGCAGACCAATGACAGAAGCGGGAGGGCGCGCCGATCTGGTGATCCGCAACGCCCGGCTGATCGACGGAACCGGCGCGCCGTCGCGCACCGGCGGGCTCGCCGTAACAGACGACAGGATCAGCGCGCTGGGCGACGTTTCGGCGCTCAGCGGCGCGCTCGTGATCGACGCGGGCGGCAAGGCGCTGGCCCCCGGCTTCATCGACGTTCATACCCACGACGACCGGGCGCTGCTAAGCGACCCGGCCATGACCTGCAAGGTCAGCCAGGGCGTCACAACCGTGGTCACGGGCAACTGCGGCGTCAGTCTGGCGCCGCTCGCGCTCGACCAGCGGCCGCCCCCGCCGCTCGACCTGCTGTGCGAGGAGGGACCCGGGTTCTATGCCGACTTCGGCGACTATCTCGACGCGCTCGACCGGCACCCTTCGGCGGTCAACGCGCTCTGCCAAGTCGGCCACTCCTCGCTCCGCGTCGGCGCGATGGACTCGCTGAACCGAGCGGCCGACCCGGCGGAAATCAAGACCATGTGCGGCCGGCTGGAGGCGGCCCTCGATGCGGGCGCGATCGGGTTCAGCACGGGCCTCTACTATCAGCCCGCCGTCGCGGCGCCGACCGAGGAGGTGATCGCGCTGGCCGAGGTGGCCGGCGGCCGGGCGGCGATCCATACGACCCATATGCGCGACGAGGGCGACGGGATCGCCGATTCCCTGGAGGAGAGCTTCCGGATCGGGCGGGCCGCCGGTGTCGCCGTGGTCATCTCCCATCACAAGTGCTGCGGTCAGGCCAACTTCGGACGCTCGGGCGAAACCCTCGGGATGATCGAGGACGCCCGCCGCCGGCAGGCACTGGGGCTCGATGCCTATCCCTACGTCGCCGGCTCGACCGTCCTCGAGTCGACCCGTCTCTTCGATTCCAGCCGTATCATCGTGACCTGGTCCAAGGCGCGCCCGGAATTCTCGGGGCGGGACCTGGCGGATGTCGCCGAAGAGCTGGGGCTGTCTCTGGAGGAGACCGCCGAGGCGCTGTCGCCGGCGGGCGGCATCTTCTTCATGATGGACGAGGCCGACGTGCGCCGGATCCTGGCCTATCCCCACACCATGATCGGGTCCGACGGACTGCCCCACGACGAGTTTCCGCACCCCCGTCTCTGGGGCACCTTTCCGCGGGTGCTCGGGCACTACGCCCGCGACGTCGGGCTGTTCAGCCTGGAACAGGCGGTGCACAAGATGACGGGGCTCTCGGCCGGGCGCTTCGGCCTCAAGGACCGTGGTGCGCTCAGGGTCGGCGCCATGGCCGATCTGGTGCTGTTCGATCCGGCGACCGTGATCGACCGCGCAAGCTTCGAGCAGCCGACGGCGCCCGCCGCCGGGATCGAGGCTGTCTGGGTGAACGGCAGGGCTGTCTGGCGCGACGGCGCCGCGACCGGCGCCCGGCCCGGGCGGGCCATCCGCCTGCAGGACTTGGCGGCGGCCGCTTAGGGCCTGTTGACATTCACGGCGCGCTTCTGGTCCGAGTGAAATCGGCCTGCTGTTAGGCGCGAGGAGGAAGGACATGCCGGGCATATTCGACGACAAGCAACGCGGCAGCGGACCGATTGCGCCGGATCCCTTCGGGACGGGCGCATTCGCGCCGGGGCGGCGTCGCGGAAGGCCTTGTGGAGGGCTACCCCACGGCGCCTCCCGCTCCTGGCCCCGGCGCAAATTCGCTCCTGCCAGGAGCGCGCCGTGAATGTCAACAGGCCCTAGCGCAGAGCCGGGTTAGTGCCGGCCCGGCGGCAGCTCCACGTTGACTTCCAACATGGATACGGTCCCCATCTCCTCGACCTTGATCGACACCTTGTCGTCCGGCACCTGAACGTACTTCTTGATGACCCGGAGCATGTCCTTGTGCAGCTTGGGCAGGAAATCGGGGCCGAGGGAAGAGGCCCGCTCGTGGGCCATGAGGATCTGCAGGCGGTCTCTCGCGGCCGGCGCGGATGCCGGCTTCTTTCTGAAAAGGTCCAGAAGGCTCATGCCGATCTCCGCAGAAGGCGCTGCAAGAGGCCTCTCTTGGGCGCCTCGATGAAACGATGTGCCAGATCTTCACCCAGGAAACGCGACACGGCGTCGGAATAGGCCAGACCGGCCGGCGAACCGGAGTCGAGAACCACGGGGGAGCCCAGGTTCGACGCGCGCAGCACCGATTCGCTTTCCGGGATCACGCCCAGCAGGGGGATCGCCAGGATCTCCAGGACGTCGTCGACCGTCAGCATCTCGCCCCGTCCGACCCGGTCGAGGTCGTAGCGGGTTAGCAGCAGGTGCTCCTTGACCGGCTCGAGCTCCTGCTCGGCGCGCCGCGAGCGGCTGGCCAGGACGCCGAGGATGCGGTCGCTGTCGCGCACCGAGGAGATCTCGGGGTTGGTCACGACAATCGCCTCGTCGGCGAAATAGAGCGCCATGAGGGCGCCCTTCTCGATGCCCGCCGGGCTGTCGCAGATGATGTAGTCGAAGTCCTGCCGCAGCGCGTCGAGCACCCGTTCGACGCCGGCCTTCTTCAGGGCGTCCTTGTCGCGGGTCTGGGAGGTCGGGAGAATCCAGAGATTCTCCACCCGCTTGTCCTTGATCAGGGCCTGCTTGAGCCGGGCATCACCGTTGATCACGTTGATGAAGTCGAAGACGACGCGCCGCTCGCAACCCATGACAAGGTCCAGATTGCGCAGGCCGACGTCGAAGTCGACCACGACGGTGCGGTAGCCCCGGAGCGCGAGGCCGCAGGCAACGGAGGCGCTGGAGGTCGTCTTGCCGACTCCTCCCTTGCCTGATGTCATAACGATAATCTTGGACACGTACTTCTCCGATAACTGAGGTGGTTATCCGTGGCAGCGCCACGACGGACGAAAAAACAGTCCTCCCCTTTCCCACTCTCGCTGTAAGCCCCGGGCAGCCGGATCCTGCGCTGGCTGGCTTTTTGAAAGACCGCGTCGCTCGGACCCACCAGACGCATCCCCTTCTAGCGCATCGGCTCGATGACTAGAAGATCGCCTTTCAAATAAATCTGCACAGCGCGGCCGATCAGCTTGTCGTCCATGTCCTCGCGCACGAGCCAGTGTCCGGCGACCGACACCAGCTCGGCCTGCAGGGAGTCGCAGAAGATTCGCGCCGAGGTGTCGCCCGACACGCCGGCCAGCACCCGTCCGCGTATCGTGCCGTAGACGTGGATATGGCCGTCGGCAAGAAGCTCCGAGCCGGCGCCGGCCGTGCTCAAGATGATCAGATCGCTGTTCTGGGCATAGACCTGGCGGCCGGAGCGAATCGGCTGGGTGACGACCATGGAGCTGCGGTGCACCGCCTTGGGCGCCTCCTCTTGCGGCTCCGGCTGCCGCTCTTGCTCCTGCTGCCGTTCATGACTCGGGCTCTGTGCCGGCCGCGGCCGGGGACCGGCCTCCAGGGGCTTGCTGGCGCGCCACATGGGGAAGACGCTCAGCCCGGCTTCGGAAGCCGCCTGGTTTCGCTCGTCCGAGCCGCTCTGCACGCCGACGGCCACGAGATTCAGCCGCCGCATCTCGCCGATGATCTCGTTGAAATCGAGAGGGTGGTCTTCAGGCAGCCCATCTAGGTCGAGCGCGACCGGCGCGTCCCGGTAGAAGTTCGGCGCCTGACCGGTCTTCTCGCCGAGCCACTCGAAGAAGCCCGGCTGGATCAGGTCGGTGCCGTTGACCACCAGGAGCGTGTAGGTGCCGCCGCGCAGCTTGAACGAGGGACGCTCGGCGGGCGGGCTCGCCCCATCGCCGCTATCGTCCTCGCGCGCGCCGCTCTCGTCCTCGTCGTAGACTTCCCGCGGTGCCACGAGTCGCTCGTACCGCTTTGAGGAGGGGGTACCCGTCACCTGGCGTCTAATCCCACCATGTCTCGACAGCGCCAATGGTCGCGTCAAGATGCGGAAGCCAAACTATTAGTCACCGACAGCACACGGCGAGGCAGAATCCGCATCAACAATTGCAAACTAATAGAAAGTTTGGCGTCTGGGCAAGCGCTACTCTGCCGAAAATCACGATTTATTCGGCGCTTTTGTGCGTTTCACCGAGTTTTCCGGGCCTCGAAACTTTCCGCGCCACGCCCGAGTTATCATGTGCTCTTGCGCGAACGGGGCCGTGCGCGGCCTATCAGCGGTGTTCCGGGCGGCCCTCGCGATCCGGGTTCGATCGGTCCTTCTTGCCGTCTCTCGGCGCCATGGCCTCCCAGGCTTCGGTTTCCCGCCCGACGGAGACCAGGTGAATGACGATGCCTCCCAGGTCGCTCTCGCCCTCCATGCGCACCGGCACCGGGCCGTAGCCCGGGACTACCGGCGCCATCAGGATGTCCAGGTTCTTGGGCATGTACTGCAGGCCGAAACGCTTCTTCTTCTTGCGGAACCCGGCGACCCTCTGGACCTGCACCCGGCACACCATCGCCTCGCCGGCGAAGACGCCGAACTCGGTCGGCTCCAGGCGCCGCGTGCCATGGTCGCTCGCGTGCAGCAGGTAGAGCTTCTTGCCGTCGTAGACCGGCGCCGTGCCGGCGCAGCGGCCGGACTTGCTGACCCGGTCGATGATCGACACGAGTCCGCTGACCGGGTCCATCGTACCGTCGATCTGGTCTCCAGTCGGCTCGTCGTTGGACGTGCCGTTGCGCGGCGGGTCGAAGCGGGGCTCGGGCATGCCGTCGCGGTAGGTGATCCAGCGGGACCGTTGATCTCCCGGCTTGCGCATGGCGCTCTGGAAGCTGGCCGGCCAGAGCCGGTCGCCGCCATTGCGGCCCTGGCTCCGGGCCTGGACCCGGTAGGGATAGGCCCAGCCGACGACGCCGCTGGTCTCGGCCACGAAGGCGGCTCTGTAATTTGAGGTAGTGTTGTTGAATTGAACTTCAATTTTAAAGGGCTGAAAGCCGCCCTGCCACATCTCGTAGGACAGCACGAGACCCTTGGGGTTCTCGGCCCTCGCCGGCGCGCTCAGCAGAAGTGCGGCCATGACGGCAGGGAGAATGGCGGCAAGTGGTTTGAATGGCTGCAATTTTTGGCTCCTGATACTGCCCAGCCCGTTATACGAGGGCGGGCGGTCCGGCGTTCCAAGGCCCGGCCGCGTGCCTTGGCCGCCTCAGGGAGTTATGCTAACCGCCGAGAGTTTCAAGGCGCTAAACTACAGCATCGGAGGGTAGGGCGGAACCCATGGATCGGAGCTTTCTCGACCACCTGCGAAGCGAGACGGCGGCTCTGGCGGAGGCCGGGCTTTACAAGGCCGAGCGCAGCATCGCCACGCCCCAGGCCGCCGCGATCGAAGCGGACGGCCGGGAAGTCATCAACTTTTGCGCCAACAATTATCTCGGGCTCTCCAGCCATCCCGTGGTGGTTGAGGCGGCCCGGGAGGCCCTGACCCGACTCGGCTACGGCATGTCATCGGTGCGTTTCATCTGCGGCACCCAGACGGTTCACAAGGAGCTGGAGGCCCGCCTCTCGGCCTTCCTCGGCACCGAGGATACGATCCTCTACTCGTCCTGCTTCGACGCCAACACCGGCCTGTTCGAGACTTTGCTGGACGAGCGCGACGCGGTGATCAGCGATGCGCTGAACCACGCCAGCATCATCGACGGCATTCGCCTCTGCAAGGCGCGCCGCCTGCGCTACGCCAACAACGACATGAAGGAGCTGGAGGCCAAGCTGTCGGAGGCCGCGGACTGCCGCTTCCGGCTGATCGCGACCGACGGCGTGTTCTCCATGGACGGCACGATCGCCAACCTGCCGGCCATCTGTGAGCTGGCCGAGCGGCACCGGGCCCTGGTGATGGTCGACGATTCCCACGCGGTCGGCTTCATGGGGGCCGGGGGCCGCGGCACGCCGGAACACTTCGGCGTCGCCGACCAGGTCGACATCGTGACCGGGACCCTGGGCAAGGCGCTCGGCGGCGCGTCGGGCGGCTACACCTCGGGCCGCAACGAGGTGATCGCGTGGCTACGCCAGCGCTCGCGGCCCTATCTCTTCTCCAACGCGTTGATGCCGGCGATCGCCGCCGCCTCGATCAGCGTGCTCGACCTGCTGGAGACCGGCGGAGACCTGCGCGAGCGGCTGTTCGCCAACGGGCGGCGCTTTCGCGCCGGCCTGGAGGCCCTGGGCTTCAGCCTGGTGCCCGGCGAGCATCCCATCATTCCGGTCATGCTGGGCGACGCCAAGCTGGCCCAGGACATGGCGGCGCGCCTGCTGGACGAGGGGATCTACGTGATCGGCTTCTCCTTCCCGGTGGTGCCGCGCGGCCAGGCGCGGATCCGCACCCAGATGTCCGCGGCCCACGAGGAGTCCCATATCGACCAGGCGCTCGCGGCCTTCGCCAAGGTCGGCCGCGACCTGGGCGTCATTTCCTGAGGAGAGAGAGCCGTGGCGACAATGAAGGCGCTGGTCAAGAGCAGGCCCGAGGAAGGCCTCTGGCTGGAGGAGGTGGAGCGTCCGCGCGTCGGCCACAACGACCTCCTGGTGCGCGTGCGCAAGACGGCGATCTGCGGTACCGACGTTCACATCTACAACTGGGACGAATGGTCGCGCGAGACCATCCCCGTGCCGATGACCGTCGGCCACGAGTTCTGCGGGGTGGTCGAGCAGGTCGGCAGCGAGGTGGCCGGCTTCAAGCCGGGCGACCGGGTATCGGGCGAGGGCCACATCACCTGCGGCCAATGCCGCAACTGCCGCGCCGGGCGGCGACATCTCTGCGCCCACACCCAAGGTGTCGGGGTCAACCGTCCGGGCGCCTTTGCCGAGTACCTGGTGATTCCGGCGATGAACGCCTACCACCTGCCCGATTCGATCAGCGATGAGGTCGCGGCCATTCTCGACCCTCTGGGCAACGCGACCCATACGGCGCTCTCCTTCGATCTGGTCGGCGAGGACGTTCTGGTCACCGGTGCCGGGCCGATCGGCATCATGGCGGTGGCCATCGCGCGCCACGTCGGCGCGCGCCACGTGGTGGTGACCGACGTCAACGACTACCGCCTCGGCCTGGCCAGCAGGATGGGGGCGACCCGCGCGCTCAACGTCACCCGAGAGACGGTCAAGGATGCGATGGAAGACCTGGGCATGCTGGAAGGCTTCGACGTCGGCCTCGAGATGTCCGGCAACCCGACCGCCTTCCGCGACATGCTCGACGTCATGATCCACGGCGGGCACGTCGCCATGCTCGGGATCCCGCCGGGCGACTCGACGATCGACTGGCATCAGGTGATCTTCAAGAGCCTGACCTTGAAGGGCATCTACGGCCGGGAGATCTTCGAGACCTGGTACAAGATGACCTCGATGCTGCAGAGCGGCCTTGACGTGCAGCCGCTGCTGACCCACGCCTTCCCCTTCGAGGAATTCCAGGAAGGCTTCGACGTCATGCGCTCGGGGCAGAGCGGAAAAGTGGTGTTGGATTGGCAGTGAGCGGCCGCGCCGGTGCCGCAAAGGCCCGCGCCCGAAATCGCCGATCAGGCCCCAGGCTGCTTCTGTTCTTCTTCGCTGCGCTTGCGCTCCCCTTGGCAGGCTGCACGGGCGCGTTCTTCCATCCGACCTCGGAGCATGTCCGCACGCCCGACAGGATCGGGCTCGTCTACCGCGAGGTCGACTTCCGCTCCGGCGACGGCGTGGCGCTGCACGGCTGGTTCCTGCCGGCCGACGCGCCGCGCGGCGCCTGTACGCTCGTCTTCGCCCACGGCAATGCCGAGAACATCTCGACCCACATCGCGAGCGTGGCCTGGCTGCCGCCCGCGGGCGTGAACGTCTTTCTCTTCGACTATCGCGGCTTTGGGCGCTCCGCGGGCGCACCCGATCTGCCGGGTGTGCACGCGGATTTCGGCGCCGCCCTCGACCACGTCATGGCGCGGCCCGAGGTCGACCCCGACCGGGTCGCGGTCCTGGGCCAGAGTCTCGGCGGCAGCGTCGCCATCGTCGGCCTCGCCCGCTCTCCTCATCGAGCGCGGGTGCGCGCGCTAATCATCGAAGGCGCCTTCTCCGATTACCAGGTCATCGCGCGTGAGAAGCTGGCCGCTTCCTTCGTGACCTGGCCGCTGCAGTGGCCGCTGTCCCTCACCGTCGACGGCGATCACCGCCCCTTGGCCGAGATCGGCCGGATCAGCCCGGTCCCCGTGCTGATCGTGCACGGGCTCGACGACAGGCTCGTGCCGCCCAGCCACGCCGAGGCGCTCTATGCCGCCGCGCGCGAGCCCAAGGCGCTCTGGTTGCTGCCGGAGACGGGCCACATCGAGGGCTTTCGGGACCCGGCCAACCGGGAGCGAGTGCTCGGCTTCCTCGCGCCCTGCCGGGCGTGAGCTAGGGCCTGTTGACATTCACGGCGCGCTCCTGGCGGGAGCGCATTTGCGCCGGGGCCAGGAGCGGGAGGCGCCGTGGGGTTGGGCCCCACAAGTCCTTCCGCGACGCCGCCCCGGCGCAAATGCGCCCCGTCCCGAAGG
>JASJEC010000028.1 GCA_030064845.1 Kiloniellales bacterium | reverse complement strand
TTCGCCCTCATATCGGCTTTCCCCTTTGATAAACCCCTGCAATGGACGCCCTGAAGCGAAATTCCAGGACCTCCCCCAAACAACATGATTAACACATCAAAGAGCGGTATAGCCAGATTCTCCGGCCGGTGCAAGCAAAGCTCTCGCAAAAGGCTGAATTATCATGGATTTGCAAAACCGCCCTAGAAGTCCGCGAACCACAATTTAAGCATAACACAGAAACCGGTTAATCAACCCTTAAGAGATTGGATCCGACCGGCGCCGGACACGCGTTCGCCCTGCAGAATGGCGGGCCCTGGGCGCGCCCGCCCCGCCATCCCGCGCCCGTCAGCCCCTGCCGATCAGGACCACCGTGATGTTGTCGCTGCCGCCTTGGGCCAAGGCCTCGTCGACCAGCCGGTCGACGGCGCGCTGACCCGCGCGGGCCGCCTGCCCATCCGACAGCGAGTCCGTCAGCCCCGGCAACTCCGCCGCCAAGATCGCCGCGATCGCTTTGTCTTCGATTTCGCAGGTGAGCCCGTCGCTGCATAACAGCAAGCTCTCTCCGGGCTTTAAGGTGCCGCTCACCAGCTGCGGCGCCGCCGCCCCACCGTCGTGGCCGCCGAGCGCCCGGGTGATCACGCTGCGGAGCGGATGGTGACGCGCCTGCTCTTCGGTGACGAATTCGGCGTCGATCAGTTCCTGAACCTGTGAATGATCGTGGGAGAGGCGCCGCAGGCCGTCCGACCAGAGATAGGCCCTGGAATCGCCGACCCAGGCGATCTGATAGTCGCTCTCCGTCACGCGGGCGGCGACCACCGTGGTTCCCATCCCAGCGCGGCCTTCCCCGGCGCGCGCAGCCGCCAGAATGGCACGGTTGGCCGCGGCGATGGCTTCGTCCAGGCCTGCGCCCTGCTGGACCGCAGCCGCCAGGGTCTTCACGGCGATCGCGCTGGCCTTTTCGCCGGCGGCGGCACCGCCCATGCCGTCGGCAACGACCCAGAGGCCCAGGTCGTCGCGCAGGGCGTAGTTGTCTTCATTGTGGCTGCGGACCAGACCGACCTCGGTCCGGTGGCCGAGGGTCGCCGCGGCCGGCGTTGCGCCTGTTGCGCCGGTTGCCATTGCTTGGCCCCTTTCCTGCGCCATGGCCTCGCGGCTCCTCCGTAACCCAAGCGGCCGCAGGCCTACCAGCCGGCCCGCTCGAGCCAGAGGTCCACCTCGGCCAGACGGTCATGGCCCCAGAAGGACTCGCCATCGACAACGATATAGGGCGAGCCGAAGACCTGCTTGGCCAGCGCGGCGTCCACTTCCTCGCGCAGGCGTTGCTTGACCGCCGGGTCCGTGAGGGCAGCCGCGACCGCGTCCCCGTCCAGGCCCTCGGCGACGCACACCTTGACCACCGCCTCGGCCTTGTCGATATCGCGCCCCTTGCCGAAGGCTTCGCGGTAGAGCGCCTTGGCCAGGGCCGCCGCCTTGGGACGGTCCTGATCGGCCAACCAATAATAGGCGCGTGCCGCTGCGACCGACATGAAGGGAAAGCTGGGCGGGATCACGAAGGGAACGCCGATCAGGCGCGCCGAACGCGCAAGATCGTGGCGGGCGTAGGCCCCCTTCATGGGAATGTCCAGCAACGGCTGGCTGCCGGTCTGCTTGAAGACCGCGCCCAGCAGCATCGGCCGCCAGAACACCTCCCGCCCATGCCGGGCCGCGAGCGCGTCGATCCGCTCGGCAGCGAGATAACCGTAGGGGCTGGAAAAATCGAAGTAGAAGTCGATGGCTTGCGGCATCGCGGCTGGTCACCCTCCCGGTCAGGTCTTTGATCGCCATTGGGCCGAAGGCCCGTCGGGCTAGAGATCGTTATCCATGGCCGCCACCGCAACCTCCGCCGTTTCGGCGGCCGGCGGCGCCCTAACCGGCGGCGAGCTGGCGGGCGATGATCAGGCGCTGGATATCCGAGGTGCCCTCGTAGATCTGGCAGACCCGGACATCGCGGTAGATCCGCTCAACCGGAAAGTCGGCGAGATAGCCGTAGCCGCCGTGAATCTGCAGCGCGTCGGAGCAGACCTTCTCGGCCATTTCCGAGGCCTGCAGCTTGGCCATGGCCGCCTCTTTCAGGCAAGGCCGGCCGCCATCGCGCAGGGCGGCAGCCTGGAGCACCATCAGTTCGGCGGCGTGGAGCTGGGTCGCCATGTCGGCGAGGCGGAAGGCCACCGCCTGGTGCTCGATGATCGCGCTGCCAAAGGCCTCGCGCTCGCGGGCATAGGCCAGCGCCGCCTCAAAGGCCGCCCGGGCCATGCCGACGGACTGGGCGGCGATGCCGATGCGCCCGCCTTCCAGGTTCGAGAGCGCGATCTTGTAGCCCTGGCCCTCCTCGCCCAACAGCAGATCGGGCGTGAGGCGGCAGTCCTCGAAGACGATCTGGCAGGTGTCGGAGGCCTTTTGACCCAGCTTCTTCTCCACCGAGGCGACGCGGTAGCCCGGCGTGTCGGTCGGCACCACGAAGGCGGAGACACCGCGTTTGCCCTTGTCCGGGTCGGTGACGGCGAAGACGATGGCGACGTCGGCGTTCTGGCCCGAGGTGATGAACTGCTTAACCCCGTTCAGGACATAGTGGTTGCCGTCGCGCTCGGCCCGGGTCTTGATGGCAGCGGCGTCCGAGCCGGCCTGCGGTTCGGTCAGGCAGAAGGCGCCCAGCCGCTCGCCGCGCGCCATGGGTTTGAGGAAACGCTCCTTCTGGTCGTTGGAGCCGAACTTCACGATCGGCATGCAGCCGACGGAGTTGTGCACCGACATGATGGTGGAGCAGGAGCCGTCGCCGGCCGCCACCTCGATCAGCGCCAGGGCGTAGGCGACGTGGTCGGCGCCAGCGCCGTCCCATTCCCCGGGCACCAGCATGCCCATCAGACCCAGCTCGGCCATGCCCGCCACCGCTTCCGTGGGGAAGCGCTGCTCCCGGTCCCATTCCGCCGCCTTGGGCGCCAGATGCTCGCCTGCGAAGGCGCGCGTCGTGTCGCGGATCAAGATCTGCTCTTCGGTCAGGTCCATCGCCCTACCCCGCCATCGCCCGGTTCGGTGCGGGAAAGCGCCGCCCGAAGGTGAAGGCCTCGGCGCTCGGCCCTTTCTTCTCCAGACGCGCCAGGCGCTCTCGGGCCTCGAACACGTCCGGTCGATGGCCGGCGGGAACCCACCACAAGGCGAGATGAGGTCCCTCTGCCTTCTCGAACCAGCCACGGCGCCGGGCCAGCACTCCCGCGTGGCCGCCCTTGTAGACATAGTCGAACAGCGCCTCGACGCTCTCCCAAACCGAGAGATTGACGATGACAAGGGGATCGTCGAAGGCGCGGATCTCGGTCGCGTTGCCGCTCTCGTCCTGGAGCCGCCAGACGAAGCCCGGGCTCGCCTCGGCCAGGGCGTTGATGCGGTCGAGCGCCGCCACGAAGTCCGCCATCAGCGGATCGTCGAGCGGCGCTAGGGCCCGCGCGATGTTCAGCTGGGCCAGATGGAACTTCACTCCGCTCACCACGGCAGCTCGCTGCCGTCGTAATTGAAGAAGCGCCCCGTCTTGCTGATGTCGAGGCTCTCGATGACCGCCCGCAGGCCGGCGATGCTCTGGGTCGCCGTAAGGTCGGCTTCCGTGCCGCCCATGTCGGTCTGGACCCAGCCCGGGTGCACCGCCACGACCGTGATGCCGCGCGCCGCGAGATCGACCGAGAGACCCTTGGTGACCATGTTCAAGGCCGCCTTGGATGCTCTGTAGAAGTAGCTGCCCGAGCTCTGCAGCTGGCCGATCGAGCCCATTATGCTCGAGATGTTGACAATCAGCTTGCGCTCGCTGGCCGCGACCTGCTCGACGAAGCGCTCCGCCATCCTGAGCGGCGCGATGCTGTTGATCCGAAAAACCGCTTCCCATAGGTCGTAGTCGGTTTCGCCGAAGCCCGTGCGGGGACCGTAGACGCCCGCGTTGTTCAGCACCAGGTCGATGGGCCCGCCGACCAGCTCACGGGACAGGTTGGCCACTTTGAGGCCGTCCGTGACATCCAGCCTATGCACGTCAAGGTCGCCCTCCAGTCCTTTGAGGCCCTTTGACTTTTCCGGATAGCGGCAGCAGGCGTGCACGTGCCAGCTGTCGGCCAGGAATGACCTCGTGAACTCCAGGCCGAGTCCGCGGTTGGCACCGGTGATGAGGGCAGTCGGCACGGTCAACTCCTCTTTTCGCTTCAGCGCTCAGGCGTAGTGTGGCGGCTCCGGGTCGGACCGCCGTTTGGGCCGGCGGACCAGCTCGCCGCCGCAGTTCGGACAGCGGTGACCCAGCGTCCGGGCACAGGACGGGCAGAAGGTGCATTCGTGGCTGCAGATATAGGCGTCGCCCGCGGGGGATACACCCGCTTCGCACTTCTCGCAGGCGGGCTTCATGCTCAGAGCCATGACGCGCCTCCCCCGCCGGCCCTCAAAGCTCCGGCTCTCCCTGTTCGATCCAGGCCTGGTAGGCGGCCAGGGCCTCGTCGCCGGGCGGGTAGAGGCCGAGCACGGGGGCGCCGCCCTTGACCTTCATCTGGGCGAAGCGCTCGAAGCGTTCCTGTTCAACCGCGTCGCGGACCACCTCGGCAGCCAGATTCCGGGGCACGACGATGCAGCCGTCCTCGTCGCCGACGATGACGTCGCCCGGCACGACGGCCACCCCGCCGCAACCGACCGGCACCTGCCAGTCCGCGAAGACGAGACGGGCGATAGACGGCGGCGCCACCGCGCCGGTCGAGAACACGGCGAGGTCGAGCGGACGGATCTCGGCGACGTCGCGGAACGGGCCGTCGCTAACCACGCCGACGGCGCCGCGGGCGACCAGCCGGGCGGCGAGGATGTCGCCCAGGGTCGCCGCGCCCGCCTCGCCGCGCGCGTCGATCACGACGAAGCTCCCCGCCGGCACCTCCTCGATCGCCTGACGCAGGGAACCCGGCCTGGCGTAGCTATCGAGGCTGGCGATGTCCTCGCGCATCGGGATGAAGCGCAGCGTGAAGGCCGGCCCGGCGGCGCGCGGCCTGGCGGGATCGAGCGGCCGGGGACCGATCATCGAGCCGTTGCGGATGCCGCGCTTCAGCAGCTGCATGGAGAGCGTCGCGGCGGAGACCGTGCTCAACGTCTCCAGGACTTCCCGGGTGATCTCTATGGTCTCGCGGCTCATGGCGGCTCAGACTCGGTCGATGCTCGGCCGCGAGACTAGAGCGGATCATGTTTAGATGGAACCACTTCGTGGTTTCCAACCAACCATGTGAATCCGCTCTATATCTCAGGTTTAGAGCAGAACGCGATCAAATGGAATCGCCGGGGCGGCCCATCGATCCTGTGAATCCGCAACAGACGCCTCGAGGCAATATCGCCCTGGGCTTATCTGGGGACGAGAATGATGCGGTCGTTCTGGTCGTCGATGGTCAAGCGGAAGCGCTCCAGGAAGCTCATGCCGAGAAGGGTCTGCTCGCCGAGCTTGCTGTCTTCGATGAACGAGACGGCGACCCTCTTTTCGGCCACCCGGCCCACCTTGATCGTCCGCAACCAGCCCGACTTGATCGGCACCCGGCCGGCGGCGGTCTCGGCCCAGCCGTCGGTCAGGTCCTTGCTTTCGAAGCCGAGGCTTCCGGTCATCGATAGCGGCAGCACCACCATGGTCGCGCCGGTATCCAGCATCAGCGGGATCTTGTGCGGCGCGCCGTTGGGACCGACCAGCTCGGCTTCGACGACATGGTGCAACCCGCGCCGGGTCGTGGAGACGCTCGCCTGCGCGAGCACGGCCGCGGCGCTGGGCGCCGGACCCAGAACGCGCAGCTCCTTGATCCGGCCCGCGGAATCGTAGACCAGCACGTAGTTGTAGCCTTCCAGAATTGCCCTGATACGCCGCGAGACCGGAACCGATGCGGGGAGCGGCGTGTCGGGCCGGGCCTCGATCTCGGGGAGACGCTCAGCGTGGCTGACCGCGAAGCCTTCCGCCAGCGCCAGGGTGTAGAGACGCTCGCGTAGGCTCTCGGCCGCCGCCGTACCCGCCCAGAAGAGCGCGACCAGCACCGGGACAACGGCCCCGCGCCCGGCTCGCATGAACATTCCGACCATGGGCAACCCTTCCCCCGCAGAAGACTTGCTGCCCAAGAGACTACACGATGCCGGTCCAGCGGTGAACAGGCCTCTCGGCGGCCTGGCGGGGCCGAGAGAAACCGGTGCGGGATCACATACTGCGACAGGACCGCAGAGCGTTGCCGCCACGACATGATCCGTTCGTTGTAACTTGTTGGCGCAGGTTCACGGGATCTGATGGACTGCCGCGGACGGTTCCATCAACCCCGATCTGCTCTAGGCATCGGCTTCTGGCGTCGATGCCTCTCTGTTTCGCTTGCGGAAGGCGATCACCGCAGCTCTGACCGTAGAAAAAACATACGCTTCACGTGATTCGTGTCTCCGTTTCAACCAGTCGCCTGTAAAAAACCGCCCAAGACTGGTCTTGGCACGGGCGTTGGCAAGCGTGATGCCTCGCGCCGCCAACTCCTCGCGCAGCTCGTCGATCTTCTGAATGGCGGTCACATCTAATATGTTGACCGGGCTAGCATCGACAACGACCCATTCGACGGGTGTCTCGGACTCGGCGATGGCTTTGAGCAGGCGCTGCTTGAAGTAGTCGACGTTGAAGAACAGAAGGTCGGAGTCGAAGCGGTAGATGAGCAGTCCCGGGTAGGTTTTCGCCTCCGGGTAGTTCTCGAGGCTATGGAAGCCCCTTACGCCCATTGCCTTGGTACGTCCCAGGATCGCGTCATGGGGCCGGGACCCGACGTGAAGCAGCCAGATGAAAGTCAGACCGACGGCGACAAAGACGCCTTCGAGCGCGCCCAGGACGAGAACGCCGAGCGTGGTGGTGAGCGACAGCAGAAGCTCGCGGCGGCTGATGACGAAGAGATCGCGCAGTGCCGCGAAATCGAACAGGCCGACCGCCGCAACCATGATGACCGCAGCCAGCCCAGCCTGCGGCACGAAGGCGAGCGGTTCGGTCAAGAAGAACAAGACCACGAGCATGCTGGCGGCGGCGACGATGCCGACCAGCTGGCTCTTGCCTCCCATGGCGTTGTTGACCGCCGTCCGCGAGTCGGCGCCGGTAACAGGGAAACCCTGCGCTAATCCGGTCACGATGTTCGCGGCGCCGAAGGCGACCATTTCCTGGTTGGAATCGATCTCGTAGCGGTTGCGGCTGGCGAAGCTCTTGGCCGTCAGCACGCCGCTGGTAAAGCTGATCAGCATGAGAGCGGCCGCATCAGCGAAAATCCGCTCGTAGGTCTCCACGTCGAACAGCGCGAAATGGAACGTCGGGAGCCCCGCCGGAACGGCGCCGATCGCCGCGACGCCCTGCTCCTGGAGTCCCAGGGTGGCGACCGCGACGAGACCGACAATTACAACGACCAGGGCGGCGGGCAGCTTAGGCACAAAGCGGCGGATCAGAAGCAGAAGGACCAGCAGCCCGATGCCGAGCACCAACGTCGGCACGTGGACCTCGTCGATCTTGTCGATGGGCTCGACCAGCTTGGCGAAGAAATCCTTGGCCTCGCCCTCGTAGCCGAGGAACTTCGGAACCTGCCCGACCAGGATATACAGGGCGATACCGTTGAGAAATCCCACGAGTATGGGGTGGGAAAGGAAATTCGCGATGAAGCCGAGTCGGAGGAAACCGGCAATGACGTAGAGGACGCCGGTCATCAAGGTCAGGACCACCATGAGCGCCAGGTACTTCTCGGGATCGCCGCCGGCCAGGGTCCCGAGGCTGGCCGCGACCATGATGCAGGTCGCGGCGTCGGGCCCGACCATGAGCTGGCGGGAGGACCCGAACAGGGCGTATACCAGGAGCGGGAAGATCGCCGAGTACATGCCGACCACCGCCGGGACACCGGCGAGCTCGGAGTAGGCGATGCCGACGGGCAGGGCGATCGCGGCGACCGACAACCCCGCGGCCAGGTCGTGCGAAAGCCAGGATCGATCGTAGCGGGACAGGGTTTCGAGGCCCGGCACAAAGCGATGGATGAGGCGCCGGACCGTTCCCGGTTCGTCTCCATTGAGTGTCATGATCTTCCCCGACAGCGTGTAATCAAACTTTCATTATTGCTTACTTGTCGGGGTGCCGCCGTCAATAAAATAGCATGAGAGGCTTCGGGCGCCGTTGACCCATCTCCGAAGCGGGCGTTCTACCCTCTTCCAGAGACCGCTTTGGAACCTGCGGGTTCGGCGTTTAGGCGGTCTTCGGTCCGGCCCGCTGGGCGCAGTCCTCGTACATCTCGCCGAGCAGCCCGAGCATGTCGTGCAGCGTCTGCGCGGAACCGGCCTGCTGCGGCCGAGCTTCCCGGCTGAGCGACATCGCCTGCTCCAGCAGGGGCAGCGCCTCGGCGTAGTGCTTCGAGGAATAGTGCCGCGTCGCCAGGTCGATCATCGCCAGGTGGTTCTCGGGATCGATCTGAATCGCGAGTCCGAGCACGGCGATCGCCCGCTTGACCTTCAGCTCCGTGGCGTGGTCGGTCAACATCACGGAGAGCTCGTGCATGGCCGTGTCTGGCTCGTAGTTCATCAGGCGGACGAAATCCTCGCGGTCGAAGTCGTCACGCTCGACCAGGAGAATGAACTCGATGATCTTGTCCCGCTGCTCGAGGCGGGAGGCGAGCTCCATCAGGAACTCTTTAGGCAAATGATCCCACTCCTCCCGGCTCTCCAGGAGGCGGAAGGGCAGTTCCCACTCCGCCACCCCGGTCTTGACCAGCTTTCTGTATTTGCGGCGCAGAGCCCGCTGGCCCGAGGTCGCGGCGAGACGAGCGCGCAGCCGCAGCACGACCAGCAGCAGGACGAGCCCGCCGATCAGCATGAGCTGGGTCAGGGGATCCAGGCCAAGGAGGAAGGCGCGAAAGTCCTCGAGCACCGTGAAGAAGAGCGAGCCCATTTGGCCCAGGACCTGATCCATCGCCGAACACTCCCATGGGCGAGCCCCGCCCTAGGGGCCGGAGGCTAAGCCGATGCCCGCCATGCTAGTGTTCGAGCGTAAACAATTCCTCCTAGTTTAACATTTATTTTTCAAAAACAGAGGGTTAACCGCCGTTCATTATAAGCCGCCCGCACTGGTTCACGCGGTCTCCGAGAACAGCTCTCGGCCGATCAGCCAACGGCGGATCTCGCTGGTCCCGGCGCCGATCTCATAGAGCTTGGCGTCGCGCAGCAGGCGCCCGGTCGGGCTGTCGTTGATGTAGCCCATGCCGCCCAGGGACTGGATCGCCTCCAGCGCCATCCAGGTGGCCTTCTCGGCGGCGTAGAGGATCGCGCCGGCGGCGTCCTTGCGCGTCGTCTCGCCGCGGTCGCAGGCTTGGGCCACGGCGTAGACGTAGGCCTTGGCCGCATTCATCGTGGTGTACATATCGGCCAGCTTGCCTTGCATGAGCTGGAACTCGCCGATCGGCTGTCCGAACTGCTTGCGCTCGTGGAGGTAGGGCACGACCGCGTCCATGCAGGCCTGCATGATGCCGAGCGGCCCGGCGGCCAGCACCGCGCGCTCGTAGTCCAGCCCGCTCATCAGGACGTTGACGCCCTTGCCCACCGCGCCGAGCACGTTCTCCTCGGGCACCTCGCAGTCCTCGAACACCAGCTCGCAGGTGTTGGAGCCGCGCATGCCGAGCTTGTCGAGCTTCTGCGCGGTCGAGAAGCCCTTCATGCCCTTCTCGATCAGGAAGGCCGTAATCCCGCGTGGCCCGGCGTCCGGGTCGGTCTTGGCATAGACCACCAGGACCTCGGCGTCGGGCCCGTTGGTGATCCACATCTTGCCGCCGTTGAGCACGTAGCGGTCGCCCTTCCTGTCGGCCCGCGTGCGCATGCCGACCACGTCGGAGCCGGCGCCCGGCTCGCTCATGGCCAGCGCGCCGACGTGCTCGCCGGAAATCAGCTTGGGCAGGTAGCGGGATCTTTGGTCGGGATTGCCGTTGCGCCGGATCTGGTTGACACAGAGGTTCGAGTGGGCGCCGTAGCTGAGGCCCACCGAGGCCGAGGCGCGGCTGACCTCCTCCATGGCGACGCAGTGCTCGAGGTAGCCCATCCCGGCGCCGCCCAGCTCCTCCTCGACCGTGATGCCCAAGAGCCCCAGCGCGCCCAGGCGCGGCCAGAGGTCGCGCGGAAACTCGTTCGTCCGATCGATTTCGTCGGCGCGCGGCGCGATCTCGTCGGCGGCGAAGCCGGCCACGCTGTCGCGCAACATGTCGGCGGTTTCGCCGAGACCGAAGTTGAAGGGCGGCACCTGATTGGGGATCATGGAAGGCCTTTCCTCTGAACGCGGCGCCTCATGGTCGAGCCGCCGGGTGACCAGGTCAAGGCCCGCTTTCGCTGGGCGGTAAGTCGGTCTAGAGTTCCGACGAAGCAACGGCCACAAAGACAGCTCTTCGGCGGATCATGACGGTTCAGCACTCAACAAGAGATAATGGCACGCGTCGGGCGCGCACCGTGGCGCCCGTGTACCTTCTTGGCCGCACCGGGCTGATCGCGCTCTGCCTCGGCGCGCTGACCGCCTGCGAGTACAAGGCCGGCGCCAGCTGGTACGACGACCATAGCAAGCCCGGCGCTTCCAGGCAGCAGACGACCGCGGCCGTCAACGAGTGCCGGCAGGAGATCCAACAGACCCGCGGGGCGGCCGCCACCAGGAGCGCGGCTATGGGGAGGCAGCGAATGGAAGACTGCCTGCGGCAACGCGGCTACTCCAAGCGCCGCGGACCCTCCGGCCGGTGAGCGCCGGGCTGAGGACCAATCGCGAACGTCAGCCGACAGACTTCCAGTAGGTGTCCTTCTTGGTCACATAGCCGTCGCGAAATTCCCAGAGATCGCAGCCCAGGTACTCGAACGGTTCGCCACCCATTGGCGTGCCCCGCACGACCCATTCCGAAATCGCCTTGGTCTGGTCGCAGATCCAGTGCCGCATCTCTTCCCAACGCATGTCGGGGATTTGCCCATAGCGCGCTGTCAGGACTTGGCCGATCTCCGCCTTGCCCTTGCACCGCCTGCCCTCCGGGGTATGGGGACCGCGCGCCATCAGCCACTCGCAGTCCTCCGTGAAATGGGACAGGATCGCCGCCACGTCGTGCCGGTTGAATCCGTCCTGGATCTCGTCCAGCAACTCCATCGTGACCTCCCGCGCCATCGGCTTTCCCTCCCGTTTGTTGTGCCGTTCGAGCCGGCTACCCCGCCTTGTCCGTCTTGCCGTGCATGGTCATGAGCGTCTGCAGCAGCTTGGCGCAGATCTTCTCCTGGCCCGCCTTGCCGGCGAAGACCTCGACGTCGCAGATCGTCAGCGTCCGCCCTGGCTTGATCACCCGGCCCAGCGCCCGGAGCCGCTCGCCCGCTGCCGGGGCCAGGAGGTTGATCTTGAACTCCGTAGTCAAGACCGAGGTCTCCGCCGGGAACAGCGTGAAGGCGGCGTAGCCGCCCGCCGAGTCCGCAATGGTCGCGGTGACCCCGGCGTGGAAGAAGCCGTGCTGCTGGCAGAGGTCCTCGCGGTAGGGCAGCAGAATCTCGACCAGCCCCGGCTCGACCCGGGTGAGCTCGGCGCCGATCAGGCCCATGATCGACTGCCGCGCGAAGGAGTCGCGGACGCGCTGATCGAACTTGGCATCGGCGGGTTGGAAACTCGTCATAGCAGGAAGAGCGCCGCCAGGCCGAGGAAGGTGAAGAACCCGACCACGTCGGTCACCGTGGTCAGGAAGACCGTGGAGGCGATCGCCGGATCGACGCCGAGGCGCTCGAGGCCGATCGGGATCAGCGTGCCGGAGAGGCCGGCGACCAGCATGTTGACCACCATGGCGGCGGCCATGAGGAGGCCCAGCTCGGGCACGCCGAACCAGAACCAGGCGACCGCGCCGGTCATGATCGCGAAGAGCAGGCCGTTGGCCGAGCCGACCAGCACCTCCTTGCCGACGAAGCGCGCCGTGTTGGCCGCGGTCAGGTCCTTCATGGCGATCGCCCGCACCGCCACCGTGAGCGTCTGGGTGCCAGCGTTGCCGCCCATGGAGGCAACGATCGGCATGAGCACGGCGAGCGCGACCAGCTGTTGGATGGTGCCCTCGAAGAGCCCGATCACCAGCGAGGCGACGACCGCCGTCATCAGGTTGACCGTGAGCCAGGAGAAGCGGGCCTTCGTGGTGTCGAGCACGGCGCTGTAGAGGTCGGTCTCGGTCACGCCGCCCATCTTCATCAGGTCCTCCTCGGCCTCCTCGTCGATCACGTGGACCACGTCGTCCACGGTGATCACGCCGACCAGGCGCCCCGCCTCGTCGAGCACCGGCGCCGAGACCAGGCCGTACTGGCGGAACTGATAGGCCACGTCCTCCTGGTCCATGGTGATCGGGATGGTGTGGACCTCGTCGTCCATGATCTTGGTCAGGCGCACCGGGCGCTTGTTGCGCATGACGCGGCTCAAGGGGATGGCGCCGATCGGCCTGTGCTTGGGGTTGACGATGAAGAGGTCGTAGAAGTCCTTCGGCAACTCCTTGTTCTTGCGCATGAAGTCGATGGCGTCGCCGACCGTCCAGGCCGAGGGCACGACCACCATCTCGCGCTGCATCAGGCGGCCGGCCGAGTCCTCGGGATAGCTCAGGCTCTCTTCGATGATCGCCCGGTAACCCCTGGGTAGCGCCGCCAGAATCCGCTTCTGGAATGCCTCGTCCAGGTCTTCGAAGACGTCGACCGCGTCGTCGCTCTCCAGCGCCGAAAGAGCGCGGGCGAGACCCCGGGGACCGATCTGCTCGATCACCTCCTCGCGAATCCCGGCGTCGAGGTAGGTCAGGACCTCCGGCTCCAGAGCCGGCTGCAGGACATCGACCGCCTTGGCGCGCAAGTCGCGGGTCAGGGACTCGAGCAGGTCGGCGAGGTCGGCGACGTGGAGCGAATCGATGAAGCCCAGGAAACGCTCGCGATCGTCCTCCTCCAGGGCCTCCTCGACCGCATAGATCAGCTCGTCTGGCAGAGCCACGTTCTCGTCGGGCGCGGCGAGCGGGTGCTCGGGATTCGTGGCGGCCTCGCTGGGGGGTGGCTCGGTCATGGCACGGCGCGCCTCGCCCTAGTACCCACTATCAGGATTAGGTGTGCCGTCTAATTGCCGAGGCGCTCGTCCGGCTAGGGGGGCGTAGGCCCGGCGCTGCGCGCGGTGCGAAAGCGATGCCGAAGCATCGGTGAGCGCCGCTGACGACGTCGGACGGGCGCCTCGGCAACCCTGCGGGCGAGCTATCAAGACTTTCGGCCCCGTTGAGACCAATGGGGGTCGCGCGGCCCTTGTGATGGCCCGCATCACCGCGAACCACGCTCCTAACCGAAAGTCTCGATAGCTCGTCATACGACACACCTAATCCTGATAGTGGGTACTAATCGCGATCCTGGGCGTCGACCACGGCGACCGCCGTCATGTTGACGATACCCCGGGCGGTCACTGTGGAGTTCAGCACGTGGGCTGGAGCGCTGGTGCCGATCAGGATCGGGCCGACCGGCAGGCCGTCGCCCAGCACCTTGACCAGGTTGAACGCGATGTTCGCCGCGTCGAGGCTCGGCAGGATCAGCAGGTTGGCCGCGCCCTCGAGGTGGGAATTGGGGAAGAGGCGCGCACGGATCTCCTCGTCCAGCGCGGCGTCGGCGCGCATCTCGCCCTCGACCTCGATGTCGGGATGGCGCTCGTGCAGGATCGCCATGGCCTTGCGGACCTTGGCGGCGCAGGCCGCCCGGGAAGAGCCGAAGCTGGAGTGGGACAAGAGCGCGATGCGCGGGTCGAGGCCGAAGCGCCGTACGTTGCGCTCGGCCAGGACGGTCATGGCCGCCAGGTCCTCCGCCGTCGGATCGACCGTTATATGGGTGTCGGCGAAGAAGTAGGTGCCCTGGGACAACACCAGGGCGCTCAGCGCGGAGATGTCCTCCACGCCCTCGGCGCAGCCGATCAGGTTGAGGACCTGAATCAGGTGGTCCCGGTAACCGCCTTCCATGCCGCAGATCATGGCGTCGGCATAGCCGAGCTTGACGGCCAGCGCCCCGATCGCCGTGGTGTTGCTGCGCACGACCGTGCGGGCGACGTCGGGCGTGACGCCCTTGCGCTCCATGATCTCGTGATAGGCGGTCCAGAACTCGCGGTAGCGCGGGTCGTCGGCCGGATCGATCAGCTCGAAGTGCTCGCCCTGGGCGATCCTCAGGCCGAGCCGTTCGATCCGCTGGGCCACCACGCCGGGACGCCCGACCAGGATCGGCTTGGCCAGCCCCTCGTCGATGGCGACCTGGACGGCGCGCAGCACGCGCTCGTCCTCGCCCTCGGCATAGATCACCCGACGCGGATCGCGCTTGGCGCGCTCGAACAAGGGCTTCATCAGCATGCCCGAGCGGAACACGAAGCGGCCGAGCCGGTCGGCATAGGCCGCGAAGTCCTCGATCGGCCGGGTCGCCACGCCGCTGTCCATCGCCGCCTTGGCGACCGCCGGCGCGATCTCCAGGATAAGGCGCGGATCGAAGGGGCTGGGAATCAGGTAGTCCGGGCCGAAGCGCGGCGACTCGCCGCCCAGGGCCTTGGCCACCACCTCGGAGGCCTCGGCCGTGGCCAGATCGGCGAGCGCCTTGACGCAGGCCAGCTTCATCTCCTCGTTGATCGTGGTCGCCCCGGCGTCGAGCGCGCCGCGGAAGATGTAGGGGAAGCAGAGCACGTTGTTGACCTGGTTCGGATAGTCCGAGCGGCCGGAACAGATGATCGCGTCGGGGCGGGCCGCGCGGGCCTCCTCCGGCATGATCTCGGGCACCGGGTTGGCGAGCGCCATGATCAGCGGCTTGTCCGCCATGCGCTTGACCATCTCGGGCTTGAGCACGCCAGGCGCCGAGAGGCCGAGGAAGACGTCGGCGCCGTCGATCACGTCGTCCAGGGTGCGCGCCTCGGTCTTGCGGGCGAACTTGGCTTTCCACTTGTCCATCTGCTCGGTGCGGTCCTCGTAGACCACGCCGGCGATGTCGCTGACCCAGATGTTCTCCTTCCTGATGCCGAGGGAGACGAGCTGGTTGAGGCAGGCCAGCGCCGCGGCGCCGGCGCCCGAGGCGACCAGCTTCGCCTCGCCCAATTCCTTGCCAACCAGCCGCAGACCGTTGTAGATCGCCGCCGCCACGATGATCGCCGTGCCGTGCTGATCGTCGTGGAAAACCGGGATCTTCATGCGCTCCCTCAGGCGGGACTCGACCTCGAAGCACTCCGGCGCCTTGATGTCCTCCAGGTTGATCCCGCCGAAGGTCGGCTCCAGGGCCGCCACGACCTCGACCAGGCGGTCGACCTCGGTCTCGGCGACCTCGATGTCGAAGACGTCGACTCCGGCGAACTTCTTGAACAGGACCGCCTTGCCTTCCATGACCGGCTTGGAGGCGAGCGGGCCGATCGCGCCCAGGCCGAGCACCGCCGTGCCGTTGGACACCACGGCGACGAGGTTGCCGCGCGCCGTCAGGCTCCAGGCCTCGGCCGGGTCCTCGGCGATCTCCTCGCAGGCGGCGGCGACGCCGGGCGAGTAGGCCAGCGCCAGATCCCGCTGCGTGGCCATTGGCTTGGTCGCCGTGATCTGCAGCTTTCCGGGCTTCGGGTCGCGGTGGTACCGGAGAGCGGCGTCGCGAAGGCTCTGTTCGTCCATGGTGTTTTCTTCCTCCCCCGGGTCACCATAGCGGGCGAGAGTCCGGGCGCAAGACCGAGAAACTCCCGAGGGAATGCGCCCCTGCCGGCGCCCTCGCCTTTCGACAGGCGGGGGCGAGAGTGCTATGTCTCGGACGGCATGATCACGAGCGATCGAGAGACGGCGGTACCGGCGCGGTCGCGCCCGTCGCCCGCGACAGAGTGGCGCGTCTCGAACGCGCCGGTCGCCTATCCGGAGGCCGTCGACCTGATGGAAGAGCGGGTCGCCGCGATCCGCGCCGGCGCCGCGCCCGAGCTGGTCTGGCTGCTGGAGCATCCGCCGCTCTATACCGCGGGCACATCGGCGCGCGACGAGGAGCTGCTCCAACCGGATCGCTTCCCGGTCTACCGCAGCGGGCGCGGCGGGCAGTTCACCTATCACGGACCGGGCCAGCGGGTGGCCTACGTCATGCTTGATCTCAAGCGGCGCGGCGGCGACCTGCGCCGCTACGTCTGCGACCTGGAAGAATGGCTGATCGTGACCCTCGCCGGTTTCGGCGTGACCGGCGAGCGGCGCAAAGGCCGGGTCGGGATCTGGGTCGAACGGGGCGACGGGCGCGAGGACAAGATCGCGGCGATCGGCGTCAGGGTGCGACACTGGGTCGCTTATCACGGCGTCGCGCTCAACGTGAATCCGGACCTCGGCCACTTTCAGGGGATCGTGCCCTGCGGCATCGCGGAGCACGGCGTGACCTCCCTGGCCGATCTCGGGATGGCGGTCTCCCTAGCCGAGGTCGACGCCGCGTTGCGCACCGGATTCGAGCGGGTCTTTGGTTAAGAACGTCGAAAATAATACAATAATATCAGATGTTTGTAGTGTTTTCCGCATTTTATAACTGAACTAAACGTTTGTCGTCGGCCGGTCCATGGTCTACCCTTCTTATCGGGTACTGGGGCTAATTTGGGGTGACCGCCTTCTCCGGCCGTCGGGGCTGACGCCGAGGCGTCTTCGACCGACCGCGCGGAAGGATTCTGCGGTCAAATGGTGAAGACATGACATTCAGCTATTGGATACAGCGGCATGACTACTCCGCCGAGAATTTCGGGGATGTCACCGCCGACGAGGCGATCCGCGCCTACGCCGACTACGACTGGGGCAGCGAGCTCGCGGCCTACGACGAGGACAGCGACGACCGGGACTGCCCGCCGGGCATCGGATTCCACAACGGCTACGACGGGTCCAATCCCGAGGGCATGCTACTGCACATCTGTCCCCTGGATGCCACGACGGTCTTTCTCAACTTCCAGCGCAAGACAGCCAGGCGCCTGCTCGGGGTCTTTCCGGTCATGGTCGACGACGTGCACTACGCGGAGGCGGTCCAGGCCGTCCTGGTGCCGGACCTGATCCGCAGTCTCTTTGCGCTCGACCCCGAGCCGATCCTGCGCCGCTGCGACTAGAGCGGATCATGTTTGCTCGGAACCACCCATGGTTCCGAGCAAACATGTGAATCCGCTCTACATCCCAGAGTGAGAGCGAATCTCGTCTTGACGGAAACGCTTCGCGGTTCCGGAGAGACACCGAAGAAGCAGCCGCTCTGAACGGCGGCCGGTGCCCTGCGCTCAGAAGGACAGAGCCAGCGCTGCCGGTGCTGCGTCGAAGCTATCGCTATCGACCGGGCGAACCGCCGCCGTGAGCATGGCCTCGCGCGCTGCACGGTCCCGCAGCCGCAGCTTCAGCGCGACCATACTGGCATCGAGCGAGGCGTCGTTGCTGACCGCATCGCCGAAGCCCTCCGCCAGGCCGGTCGCCTGCCGTCGCCGGGCCGCCATCTTCGCATCGAGGCCGGCGCTCGAAGCCGCGGCGGCGAAGGCCGCGCCTTTGACCGCCGTCTCGCGCCCGGCAAGCGCGAAGGCGTCCTCGCCGCGCAGCGCGAGCTCGGCGTTGAAGAGCTCGAGCCCGCTGCTCAAGGAGCGACCGTCGAAGACGACGTAGCCGAACGCCCCTCCGGAGGGCGCCTCCTCGGGCGTCGGCACGGCCGCGCTCGCCGCGGCGGCGGTTGCGAACTCCGGCGCCCGCTCCTCGATCAGGCCGGCGAGCAGGTCCTCCTGCAGGTACTTGTCCTGGATGTGCTGATTGAGGGCCTCGAGGTACCGGTCCAGCGCCTCGCCGGTGAACACCAACGGCCCGGTCCGCCCGTCGTCTTTGCTCTCAGCCGACGCGGATCCACTCGCCACGCAGATGACGAGCCCGACACAGAGTGTTCTCAAAGTGGTCCGCCAATAAATCGATGACATGACAAATTCCTCTTATAGAAAAGTGCTTCATATATCCCACCAGAATAACACAGCTTGCCCGGGTCACCAAACTGGCTTGGAACCAGGCGGTGCAGCGCAACAATTTCGCTGTCCCGGTGAATCCGGGTAGCGAGTCTTGGCCGACCGCTTCCAGGATCGCGTGGTCAAAGGCGCAGGTATCGTGTCCGCAAGATCAAACCGGCGGCAGCAGGGTGACGAAGAACTTGATGACCAGGGCATTCAGGATGTCGATGAAGAAGGCGCCGACCAGCGGCACGACCAGGAAGGCCTTCGGCGAGGGGCCGAAGCGCATGGTCAGGGCGTCCATGTTGGCGATCGCCACGGGCGTGGCGCCGAGCCCGAGGCCGACGAAGCCGGAAGAGATCACGCAGGCGTCGTAGTCCCGGCCCATGACGCGGAACACCACGAAGACGACGACCAGGGTGATCAGCAGCATCTGCGCCATGAGCACCACGAGAATCGGTCCGACTTCCGTCGCCAGTGCCCAGAGCTGCATGCTCATCAGGCTCATGGCGAGGAAGATGCTGAGCGCCACCTCGCCGAACTTGTCGATGGTCCCCGGATGGATCTCGTAGCGGAAGACATCTGAGAGATTGGTGATCGCGATGCCGACGGCCATCGCGGTTAGGAAGCCCGGCAGCAGCACGCCCTGGTCGAAGAGGAAACGGTTGACCGAGTCCCCGAGCGCGACGCAGAGCGCCAGCGTGAGGATGGCCGTGAGGATGTTGAACAGCTCCCCCGCCCGCCCGTCGTCGGCGCTCTCCTCTTCCCCGAAGAGTGCTGCCCCGGCACTCGGGTCCGGTTCGATGCGGTGGCGCTCGATCAGCCAGCGGGCGACCGGCCCGCCGAGCAGGCCGCCGGCGATCAGGCCGAAGGTGGCGAAGGCGATGCCAATCACACTCGCCTGTTCGAGCCCGGCGGCTTCGGCCTCGGCGCCCCAGGCGATCGAGGTGCCGTGGCCGCCGGCGAAGGAGACGCTGCCGCCCATCAGGCCGTAGCCGGGATGGGCGTCGAAGACCATGGCCAGCAAGACGCCGGTCACGTTTTGGAACACCAGGAAGACGCCGGCCACGGCGATCAGGATCGCCAGCGCCTTGCCGCCGCTCGCCAGAGTGCGGAGCTTCGCGGTTAGGCCGATCGTGCTGAAGAAGACCAGCAGCAGGACGTCTCGGATCTGCATGTCGAAGGCGATCTCGAGGTCGGCCGCGGCGTAGATGACCGCGACGATTACGCTGCAGATCAGGCCGCCGGTGACCGCTGGCGGAATGTAGTAATCGCTCAGGAAGCGGATCTTGCGGTTCAGAAAGAAGCCGAGGTAGAGGACGAGAATGCTCAGCATCAGCACATGGATCGGCTGCATCTCGTATAGGGTGAGCGTTTCCATGAGTGCCTTCGACCCCCCGTCGGCGCAGCCAGGATAGATAGCCGGATTTTCGATGGCAACGTTCCGGGCGGCGGGGACCGGACGGACGGGCGGGTCCGTCCCTGGCGCGCGCCGCGGTTCTTAGAGTCCTCGAGCGCCCTCCTATGCTGGAATCTCGGCACAACGCCGGCTCTCTGTGCTACTTCGTGGGCTCTGCCGGGGGTGAAGCTGGGAGGGGACGGCGATGCGCATCGCGATCATGGGGGCTGGCGGTATCGGTGCCTACTACGGCGCCCGTCTGGCGCGCGCCGGGCTCGACGTCGCCTTCATAGCGCGCGGCGCGCAGCTCGCCGCCCTGCGGGACAAGGGGCTGGAGATCCGGGAGTTCGGCAGCGACGACTTCACCATCGACCCGGTCACGGCGACCGACGACCCCGGGACTGTCGGCTCGGTCGACGCGGTGCTCTTCTGCGTCAAGATGTACGACACGCTCGAGGCCGCAGCGCTCTGCAAGCCGCTCCTGGGCGACGACACCATCTTCGTCACCCTGCAGAACGGCGTCGAGAGCGTCGCCATGATCGACTCGGTGCTGGGCGAAGGACGGACCCTCGGCGGGGCGGCCTATATCTCCGCGACCATCGTCGATCCCGGCGTGGTCCGGCGCAACAACCAGCTGGCCAGGATCGAGTTCGGCGAGGCCGACGGGACGATCAGCGCGCGCGCGAAGCGCTTCGCGGCGACCCTGAACGACGCGGGCATCGAGGCGACCATCACCCCGGACGTCGAGGCCATGCTGTGGTCGAAGTTCGTTCTTCTGACTGCCAACAGCGGCATGAACGCGATCAGCGGCGTCGATACCGGCGTGGTGCGAGCCGACCCGGTCATGCGCGCGGTCTACCAGGACGCGATGGGCGAATGCGTGGCCGTGGGCCGAGCCTTGGGGGTCGCTCTGCCGGCGGACATCATCGAGCGCTGCATGAGCTGGCTCGACGGCACGGCACCGATCAGGGCCTCGCTGGCGGTCGACCTGGAGCGCGGCCGGCGTCTGGAGGTGGAGTGGCTGTCCGGCGCGGTGCACCGCCTCGGTGCGCAAGCGGGCGTGCCGACCCCGATCCACTCGACGATCTACGCCGCCCTGCGCCCCCATCGGGACGGCGCGGCGTGAAGACCCCTCTCGACGCCTGGCCTCAACCCGCCCGCAGGGCAGCCCTGCCGAACTTGCGCTGGTGAAGCGGCCGCCCCGGCTCTACGCTGATCCTCAAGGCCCCAAGCAATCAAACCGTCTGGGAGTCATGAGCAACGCCACCTCGGTCGGCGGCCGTTCCCGCGCGTCGCTGTCGAACATCCGGGGCATCGCCTGGATGGCCCTGACCGGTATTCTCTTCGTCGGCGTCACCGGCGTCGTCCGCCACCTGGGCAGCGACATGCCGGCGGTCCAGGCCGCCTTCATCCGCTACGTGATCGGGCTCTTCCTGCTCATCCCGATCTTCCTTAGGCTCCGCGCCGAGTGGCTGATCACCGGTCCGCTCAGCCGGCGCACCCTCGGCCTGCACGGCCTGCGCGGCCTGGTGCACGGCCTGGCGGTGATCCTCTGGTTCTACGCCATGGCGCGGATCCCGATCGCCCAGGTCACGGCGCTCGGCTTCACGGCGCCGATCTTCACCACCATCGGCGCCGCGCTCTTTCTCGGCGAGACGCTGCACATCCGGCGGATCGGCGCGGTGCTGATCGGCTTCGGCGGCGCCCTGGTGATTCTGCGGCCGGGCTTCATCGCGGTCGACATCGGCGCACTGGCCCAGCTGACCGCGGCGCCGCTCTTCGCGGTCTCGTTCCTGCTGACCAAGAAGCTGACGCGCACGGAATCGCCCGCCTCGATCGTCGCCTACCTCTCGATCTTCGTGACCCTGGTGCTGCTGCCCCCCGCCCTCCTGGTCTGGCGCACCCCGACCTGGGAAGAGCTCTTCTGGCTCTTCATGACCGCCGTGCTGGCGACCCTCGGCCACTACACCCTGACCCGGGCCTTCCGCGCCGCCGAGATCACCGTGACCCAGCCGGTCGCCTTCCTGCAGCTGGTCTGGGCGACCCTGCTCGGCTTCTACGCCTTCGGCGAGGCGCCTGATATCTGGACCTGGATCGGCGGCGGCATCATCGTCTCCAGCGCGACCTACATCGCCTACCGGGAAGCGGTCCGCAAAGGCAGGGCCGAGCCCAAGTTCGAGCAGGCATGAGGCAAGCCGAGAGCAGCTGTGCTGAGCTCAATCGATTATGATGACGGCGCGGCGGTTGTCCGGATGGCGCTCTTCATCGGGTACCAAGAGGTCGGATTCCCCTTTGCCGGAAGTGACAAACTTGATCGGGTCGAGCGATCTCTTTTCGAGGACGGCGTTGAAGGCAGCCTCGATCTCCTCTGCACGTCTCTCCGATAGTTTCAGGTTGTAGTCGTCCGGGCCGGGACTGTCGGCGTGCCCGATGATGGAGATCTTGTCGCTGCCGATGCTGATGGCATGAGTGACGGCATCTTCGATGGTGATCTTGGCTTCGTCATTAAGCTTGGAGCTGTCGAACGCAAACCGCACAACGAACTCCTTTGGAGGGACAATTTCCGGCTCTTTCTCACCAGGCTCGGGCTCTGGCGGTTCGGGTGCCGGCGGATCGGGCACCACGACGGTCTCAGGCTCGGGCTCAGGTGGTTCGGGTGCCGGCGGCTCGGGCACCACGACAGTCTCAGGCTCGGGCTCTGGCGGTTCGGGTGCCGGCGGGTCGGGCTTCGCGATGCTATCCGACTTGGGCTCGGAATCCACAATCCCGAATCGAATATTCTCAATATTGATAAGGTTCTCAAAGGCAGTGAAACTTGGATACGCCACGGTCAAGACCGCAGCGAAAGAAACTGTATTTCTGAGCTGTTTGTTCGGAATTCTCTTGAATAGAGCCTGAACGAACTCTGTTTGGAAGAATCGATAGAATAAAAAGATGAAGGCGGCGGCCAAAAGGAACTCAACAAGATTGCCCCAGGTGAAAAGCTCGCTGGCATTCTGAGGCACTTCCCCTGAATTCTGAACAAGGGCAACACCTTGACCGTCGACTCTTGGATCAGGGGAAGACAGTGCCAAAAAGAGGCGCGACAGAATGAATAGAAGGACCGACGCGAGAATACTGATGAAGGCCACAAAGATCAGGCGTCTGGAAACTTTGTAAAAGAACAGGCTAAATGATACTTTTGTCTTCCTGTCCGAAAGAGCCCAGAGTCTGATCGCCGGATAGAACGACAAACCTACAGCGAGCAAACCAAACAACAGAGAGACAGAACCCAACTGCTCGATGATCGTCGCCAAGTCGCTGGTGGTCATTTCGATGAGTTCTTTGAGCCACACTACTCAGCAGTGAGGCTCGTCAGCCATTACTGCTCTCCAGTCGGCTAAGTCAGAGACCGCCTAGGCCTATCATGTTCACAGCGCGCCTAGCAGGCTGTGGGTTTTCTCACATTCTCTGTAATCAATTAGGCCTGACGCGCCGCTGCTTCTTCTGTCTAAGCTGAGGCTCCTTCGAAGCCAAAGTTCGAGCAAGCGTGAACCTGGGTCAGACCTCGCCATAAAGCGCTCGAGGCGGCACCGGCGTGGTCCGTATGCCCCAGTTCGAGGGCGCAAGCTTGATTCAGGTCATTCCCCTTCCGGCGATCGCGGTCTAGTTGTCGCGAAGAACAACTGAACCCGCTTCCGTGTCGCACAAGGCCATCTCAGCGGTAGCTGCGTCTCGGAAGACAGACCGTGTCTTTGTCCTGATGTGCCGTCTTTATGGCTTCCACGCGACCGAGCCGACCCGGCTGGAGTGCAGTCTCGTCCGGGCGCAGAACGCACTCATGGCCCAGAGCATCAAGGATCGTGAGGGCTTGACCCACGGCCACGGCTGGGGCGTCGCGGAGCACCCCGACGGCCTGCCCTTCGTCGAGAAGCAGGCCTGGGCGGCCTATCATGGAGAGCATTTCAAGAAGACCGCCGCCCGGGTCTACTCCCGCATGGCCATCGCCCACGTGCGCCGGGCGACCGTCGGCCGGCCCGGCCTCGAGAACACGCACCCCTTCGTTCACGGCGTCTGGCTGCTCGCGCACAACGGAACCGTGCCCGATTTCGAGGCTGTGCGCGAAGCCCTGTTGCCGTCGTTGGACGAGCCCCATCGCAGCGAGATCCGCGGCACCACGGACAGCGAGCACATCTTCCGCTACCTGCTCACCCTCTGGCAGCGTCAGCCCGAACGTCCGCTGCTGGACCTGCTGCGCGACGGCCTGGAGCAGGTCGTTGCCTGGGCGACCGAGACCGACCGCCAGGCCAAGGTCTCGCTCAACATCCTCTGGACCGACGGCGCGCAGATGGTCGGATCACGTCTCAACCGGACGCTCTGGTACCTGGAGCGGGAGGGACTGGTGCACTGCGGGATATGCGGCAAGACCCACGTGCATCACGACCCCGAGCGGCCGTATCGGGCCGTCGAAGTCGCCTCGGAACCGATCACGCAGGAGGACTGGCGGCAGGTGCCCAACGCCACGGTCTTCGCCATCGACCCCGACATGCGGCTCCGGATCGAACAGATGGGCCCGCGCGGCGCGGCCGCGGCCGCGTCGTAAAGCGGGCCCCGCAAAGCTCTACAACGAGCGCATGAACCCGGCATCGTCCAAGTCCGATCGCGACCCCGCCTGCGGCCCTCCACCCCGGGCGGCACCCCGGCGCCGCGTCACGCTTCCCGTCATTGGCCATTACGAAACCTGTCTCGAGTGGGATGCCCGGGGCCGCCTCGAGGCTCTCGCCCGGAAGATCAAGCGCGTGGAACCCGAGCTCGCGAGCACGGCGCCCTTCGGTCACCGGGTCGGCGCCGGCCTCTCGCCCTACCCGAGCCTCGTCCTGGAGGATCACAGCGCGATCACGCTCTACGAAACCCAGGGCGACGAGTCCTACAGCTATCGGGCCTGCGCCCTTGCGGGCGCAGGCGATACCGTGGTCGTCGGCATCGACCCCTGCCCGGCCTTCGAAGACTACTGCCGCCACACGCTCGGCCTCGGCGAATTCGACGTCGTTACGCCGCCCCCGGACAACAGGGCCAGGTCGCTATCGCTTCGCTGCGCCCGGGATCCGGGGTTCGTCGGCCGCGTCGCCAGGAAGGCGCGGCGTTTCGGGGGGCTCAATGTCGTTCCCTACATGGGCACGGGCGGCGCCTGGCAACTGGCCGGCCGCATCGCCCGCGCCGCCGGGCTTCCCGTCACTGTGGCGGCGGCGCCACCCCGTCTGACTCGGCGGGTCAACGACAAGCTGTGGTTCTCCCGCTGCGTCAGCGAGGCGCTCGGGTCTCGTGCGCAGCCGCGGACCTTCGCCGCCTACGGTCTGGCCGCCGTGCTCAAGGAGGTCTCGCTGCTCGCGCGGCACGACCTCGCCGTCGTGGTGAAACTTCCGTCCAGCGCCAGCTCCACCGGCAACGTTATCCTCGATACCACAAGACTCGCCCGGCTTTCCCTCGCCGATCAGAAGCGGCAGCTCGACGCCGCCTTGCGCATGACCGGGTGGCGCGGGGACTATCCGCTCCTGGTCTCCTCCTGGGACTCTCCCACGCTGGCGAGTCCCTCGGTTCAACTCTGGATCCCGCACGCCGAGGACGGCGAGGCCGTGGTCGAGGGCATCTTCGACCAGAGTCTCACGCCCACGCGCTTCGAGTTCTGCGGCGCGGCGCCGACGCGCCTGGGGCCGGGTCTGCAGCAGCGCATGGCGACGGAGGCGGCGGCACTGGGTTTCCTGTTTCAGAGACTGGGCTACTTCGGCCGGTGCAGCCTCGACCTGGTCCTCGTTGGAGAGACCGCGGAAACGGCGCAGCTCCACTGGCTGGAGTGCAACGGGCGCTGGGGCGGCACCTCGATCCCCATGACCCTCGCCAACCGGCTAATCGGCGATTGGACGCGGGTCCCGCTGGCAATCATCGAGCGCAGTGAGGACCGCGCCCCGAAGTGGCCTTTCGACGCCTTCTGCCGGGACATGGAGGCCCACCTTTTCCGGCCCAACGGACCGCCCGCCGGGGCGGTCGTCCTGTCGCCGAGCCGGATCGAAGCCGGCGCCGGCTATGAGTTCCTGGTGCTCGGCAAGGATCCGGAAGACTTGCAAAGTCGGACCCGAGCGATCGCGGAGATCTTCGCGGCACGGGCCAGCGCGGGGCCGTAGCTGGAACCTCGTCTCTCCCGCCACCGCGGCCCGGCCGATGCCGTGCGCCGGCTAGCGCATGCCGGGAGCGATCGTTACCGCGAGATCCTGAGTGCCGATAGGTCGTCGGCGATCTCCTCGAACGCTTCGTTCAAGGCGTCGCCGTCGGGCGCGAAGTGGTAGTAGGGCGCCTTTGGCTTGGAGGCGACCTGCTTCAGGAGCGTCTGCAGCGGGCTGTCGTTGAAGTAGAACTGGATCACGTAGATCTTGATGCCGCTGGCCTTGACGCTCTCGGCAACCGCCAGCAGGCGGTCGTCCATGCCGTTGGCGCCGGCGCCGGAGCCGCCACCGAAGGACCTGTTGTAGCCGTCCCTGGTGCCGCCGTACTGCTCACCGTCGGTCAGCAGCACGATGGCGCGCTGGTGGTTGCCCGTTGGGAAGGGGTCGGCGTCGGCGAAGGGCTCGCCCGGCGAGACGACGCGCCAGGCCCAGGCCAGACCCTGGGCGATGTTGGTCACGCCGTCCGGGTTGGTCAGGGCGTTGACCGCGTCCTCGATGTCGATCCGGCTGTCGGTCAGCCGGGTGATGCCGTGGTCGAGACAATCGCTATAGAGGCAGGCTCCGCTGCAACCGCCGTCGTCCTCGTCGAGATCGGGATCGAGGGGACCCGAGATCGCCTGCCACGCCGGCCAGGGGGTGCCGTCGCTCGTGGTCAGCGGGCCGAGCAGGTGGTCGGCGATGCCGTCGGGGTTGTCGAGGTCGTTGGTGTAGCGGGCGTAGACGCAGCCGTTCCAGGAGTTCCTCGGGCGGTTGAAGAAGGGAACCGGCGTGTTGTTCACCTGGTAGATCCGGTTCTGGGTGTTGCCGTTCATGGGGTTCGTGAAGCTCGGCATCGACACGTTGACGGTCTGGTTCCTTCGGTAGGTGGTGCCGTCCTCCCAGACGTTGACCGCGCCGTTCCAGGGCACGAGGCCGATGGTCAGGAGGTCCGAGGACTCCTTGTTGCCATAGAGCACGTCGATCAGGGTAAGGGCCGCGGTCCGGGCGGCGGCGATGCGCGTGCTGCCCGAGCCGTCGGAGTTGCTCATCGAGCCCGACATGTCCATGGACAGCACCACGTCCATGCTGACGGTCTCGCGGGTGACCTGGGTGCCCGTGCCGATCTGCACGTCATCCTGGCCGAAAAGGCGCATGAAGGTGGTGCCCATGGTGGCGGACGCGCCGACGTCGATCGTGCCGGCGACGTCGTCGACCTGGGCCTCTGTCAGGGTCACGGTGGCGCCCATGTAGCCCGGCGGAAAGTTGGCGTCGAAGTACTTGCGGATCTCGTCGTCGATCTTGTCATCGTCCTTGACGTGCGCGGCGGCCAGCATGGCAGCGTCCAGCGCGTCGCCCATGCGCGCCTTGACCAGGTAGCCGCGCCCGGTGTCGATGGTAAGGCCGATGATGGCGACGATCGGGATGGTCATGAAGGCCAAGAGAGGCAGCGAGGCGCCGCGTTCGCAGGCGGTGAAGCGGCGGCAAGCGGACCTCAAGCCGCTCCAATCAAGCCCTGGTGACCAGCGCATTATGACACTCCGCTACCCAAGTAATTCGGTGCCCAAAAGTATCGAGCACCCAATAGTTGTAGCGTAATTGTCTGAAGAAATAGGAAATATACGCTAGTATCTTCTGACTATATCATTGCAGATTGTAAGATAAATTTTTTATTACTAGAGTAGATTTTCTGACAATTGCCTTCTTTTGGGCCAAGTACTTTGCGGGTCCTCGGCCCTATCACCGCATGCGGGCGCCACCGAGGATCGCCAGGATGGTTTCCTCGCCCAGCGCCCGGCAGGCCTCGAGGCGGTGCAGGCCCGATACCAGGATGTAGCGCTTGCCGTCGTGGCGCACGGAGATCGGCGTCTCCAGCCCCTTCTCGAGGATGCTCTCTGCCAGCGCGTCGACCTTCTGCGGGTCGACGTCGCGCCGGCGCTTGGCTGGGATATAGATCTCCTCGATCCTGATGCGGATGTCTTCCATGGCGGTCGGCATTGTAGAGTGCCCGCGACGGGGAGCAAACAGGACGGGGAGCAAACAGGAGGGCGATCATGACCCCAGCCGCCGATCCGGAGATCAGGCCCGCCCGGCGTGACGACCTGCCGGCGGTCGTCGCCCTCCTGGCCGACGACGCGCTGGGCGCCAGCCGGGAGGACACCTCGGAGCCCGTGGCGCTCTGCTACCGAGAGGCCTTTGCAGCCATGGAGCGGGACCCCAATAACATGCTCTATATCGCTGTTTCGAATGACGAAATCATCGGCTGCTTCCAGCTGACACTGATCCCGGGCCTGAGCCGCCGGGGCGCGCTCCGGGCCCAGATCGAGAGCGTGCGGATCGCGGCCAGCCGGCGCGGCCAGGGCCTCGGCCGGGTGCTTTTCGAGTGGGCGATCGAGGAGGCCCGGCGGCGCGGCTGCATCCTGGTGCAGCTCACGACCGACAAGACCCGGGGCGAGGCCCAGCGCTTCTACGAATCCCTCGGCTTCGTCGCCAGCCACGAGGGCATGAAGCTGCAGCTCTAGAGTCTGTGGCCACCTTCAGATCGGCAGAAGGAAGCGGCGGACGAAACGGGACAGGCCGGTGCCAAAGCTGTCCTGCCGGTCGACGTCCATGATCAGCGCGGAACGAGTCTGCGGCTCGACGTAGGCCTCGCTGAAGTAGATGTCGAGCATCCCCAGCTCGGAATCGATGTGGAAGCGCGCCGGCTGCTGCCAGGCGACGAGCCGGCTCGGCGGCATGCTGAAGGCTTCGCTCTCGCTCGCGCCGACGTAGGGCGCCCCCTCGGTCATCAGGATCAGCGTTCCAGGTCCCGTCGCCGTGGGAAAGATGAACCGCCCGAAGATCTGCGAGGTCACCCGCGCGCTGATCAGTGCGGATAGGCGCACGCCATCCGACATGCCGACGAAGTTGCGGTACTCGAAAACAACGGTTTCCTGCTCGGCGAGCCGCCACTCGACGAATTCTGCACCCCGCGTGGCGGTGAACTGCACCGGTCCCCGCCCTTCAGTCCGGGTGAAGGCGTTCATCGTGTAGCAGCGGTTCCGCAGTCTCGGAAAGGGCGCCGCGTTGGCCTGAGGCAGGGCGAACTTGGGCGCCTTGCCGTGGGGCTGGAAACGCCTCGCGATGTAGAAGGTGTCGCCTGGCTCGATCTCCAGGCTGAGCTTGGCGCCACGGCGCGCGATCGTGCCGGTCGGCATCTCGGCCCGGCCTTCGGGATCACCCAGCGTGACGAAAGTCCCGGCCTCCCGTGCGCAGGCGACGCGGGCGAAGACGTAGAACAGCGTTCTGACGCACAGCACGCAGAACAGGAGCAAGGTCAGCCGGTCGAAGGCCCGCGAGACGAAGAAGCCGCCTTGAACCGAGGTCAGGGTGGCCTCCCGCGCCGCCTCGAGGATCTTGAGGCTTTCCCGCTCGAAATCGTCCAGCGCCTTCAGGGCCTCCTTCTGGGGACCTTCCAGTGTGGGCTCAATGTCGTCGGCCTCGCGCACCAGGTTCCTGCGGGTCTCGCGGTGCTTTCGGTCATAGGCTTTCTCGACCGAGTCCTGCGCGGCCTTGGCCGCCGGCTGCGTAACGAACGACCAGAAACCGCCATGCTTCGGCGGCTTCAGCCCCAGCCCCGGGGTGAAGACCCGGTCGTAGCTCTCCCCGACGAAGTAGGAGAACTGCTCCGGGTCGCCCTTTTTCAACCTGACGCGATACGCGTCGATCTGGGCGCGCCACTCGGCGATCTTTTCCCCGAAGTGCGCCCTGACCGCGGCCAGCGTGTCGGCCTCCAGATCGCGATTTGCGATCTCTCTCCATTCTAGCCTCGCGCAGTCGATCTCGGCGGCCGTCTCATCTGTGGCCGCCCGGCTCGCCTTGACCTCCGCGCACATCAGCCGCTGGCCGTAGGCCGTCCGCCGTGTCTCGCGGTCGATCATGTAGCTCGCCGTGAAATAGGGTACCGCGAGCAGGAGGATGGGCGACCACTTCCAAAGGGTCCGGCCGGCGATGCGGATGAACTCCTCGAGGCCAAGCTGGCGCACGACGTAGAGATTCTCGGAGAGGATCAGCCAGACGGTGCGCACCAATAACAGCAGCACCACGAAGGACAGATGCAAGCTGAAGAAGGGCAGCACCTGGGACCACAGCACCCCGCCCGTGGTCGGCGAGATTGCGGCCACGAAGGGATAGGTCAGGATCAGCAGGGCGCCGTGCGCCGGTGACCAGACCTTGCCGCGAAAGACCAGCCAGGCGAAGGAGACCGGCAAGGCGAGGCCCAGAGCGAGATTGACCGCCTGGGCCTGCCCGAGCCCGAACTGCTTGTTCACCAGTCCCAGACCCAATCCATAGATGGCCGCCATGCCGAAACCCAGGGCGGCCCAGTCGCGCCGCCGCAGGCTAATCAAAAGGGCCGGAAGAAAGAGCAGGCTGAAGACGGTCCATCCGACGGCGCCCGGTCTCGGCTCTTCTTCCGCGCCGGAACTCTCGATCGCGACGGCCGGGGCTTCACCGGCTTCGCTCGAGGCCGCCGTGTCGCTCGGCCGCTCGGAGGGCTGAAAGACCTGCGCCGCCGCGGCGCGAAAGGTGTCGCGATAGGCACGGTACTTGCCCTCGCCGAACTCGATCGTATGGAGGGCGAAGAGGTCGCCGGCGGCGAAGAACAGAAAAACGACGAAGAGGATGGGAAGCTGAACACCGAAGGACGGCGTCGGTGGCGATCCACGCTGCGCAAGTCGGCTCGCCTCGGTCGTCTCGCTCACGTCGTTCGCCCTCGCGCCTACCCTGTGTCGAGCCAAGCGCAAGGGGGGCGCGAGGCCCCCCTTGATTTCGGCTTCGGTCGGAAATCGAGTCTACTTCATCCCGGCGTTGAACCCTAGATCGGTCATGTTCAGAGGGAAGCAGGTCCTGCTTCCATCCAAACATGTGAATCCGCTCTGCATCACAGGGTTAGAGCAGATTTACCGGGTTTGATGAATCGTCTACTGCGACTCAGTCAAACCCGGAGCTGCTCTAGCAGGTTGCTGAAGAACTCCTCAGTCCTTGATCACGGTCATCCTTCGACAAGCTCAGGATGAGGGTAAGTAATTGAAATATTTCGCCCTCACCCTGAGCTTGTCGAAGGGTGATGGTGCCGACGAGGCACTTTCTCAGCGGCCTGCTAGAGCGCCAGGAAAGCCTGGTAGGTGAAGCCGATGGCGAGCGAGCCGCCGAGCGCCAGGGCCAGGTACCAGAGGAAGACCGGGCGCTTGACCAGGGCGTAGACCGCCATGGAGGCCGGCAGGCTGGTGACCCCGCCGGCGACCATGAAGGCGAGCGCCGCGCCGGGCGCCATGCCCATGGCCATGAGCTCGCCGATCAGCGGGATGGCGGCGTAGCCGTTGAGGTAGGCCGGCACGCCGACCGCGACCGCCAGCGGAATGGTCTGCCAGCCTTCGCCGCCCAGGCTGGAGGCCACGAGGTCGGCCGGGATCCAGGCGACCATCAGGCTCTCCAGGGCGAAGGCGAGCAGCAGCCACTTGGCGAGGAAGAGCGCCACGCTCCGCCCCTCGGCGGCGAACAGCCGGCGCCGGCCCGCCTCGTGCCAGAAGGCCCAGCGCAGCCCTTCCGGCTCGGCCGGCGAGCCGCAGCCGCCGCAGCAGCTCACCCCGTCCTTGAGCGGCGCGGCGAAGAAGCCGAGGCGCTGGAGCGAAAGCGTGGCAAAGCCGGCCAGAAGCCCCATGGCGATGGCCGCGGCCGTCTTGGCGATCGTGAAGGGCAGATCGATGGCGACCGCCATGAGGACGAACATCTCCGGGTCCATGATCGGCGAGGCCATCCAGAAGGCCATCACGGCCGGCAGCGGCATGCCGGCGGTCAGCAGCGCCGCCACCAGCGGCACCACGCCGCAGGAGCAGAAGGGCGAGAGCGCGCCGAACACCGAGGCGACCAGCACGGCGCGGACCGGCGTCGCGGAGACCGAGCGGCCGATCAGCTTGTCCGCGCCCGCCGCCTTGAGCCAGGCCGCGAGCAGCACCGAGACCGCCAGGAACGGCAGAATCCAGAGAAAGGCGTCGAGCGTGAAGACGAAGGTCTCGGCGGCCTGGGCCGGCAGAAAGACCGCGAGCAGAGCAAGCAGCAGAACCAGGGCGGCCCCGACCCGGTCGACGTCCCTGATCGCCGACCCCAAACCCTGGACCGCGGCGGTGATGGTTGTCATGGTACGTCTCCAAAAGCTCTATATTTCTAGAAAGATAGAATTATAGACCATGAGAAATGCCGCCTCGGGCGGCATCGCTCTCGGTCAGCAGCTCAGCAGCAGCCTTTCTTTTCCTTCGCGGCCCCGTTCCCGGCCCGGGCGACCTGCCCGACATGGCTCATGGACTCGCCGTCGGCCTCGGCCTGGCGCAGCGCCGCGGCCGAGCGGGCGTCGCCGTAGTCGGTGGTCAGGCCGTGGGTCTTGAAGGTCTCCCAGTCGACGCCCTGGGGATCGGTCACCCAGGACTTGTCGGAGACGGCGAAGCAGCACTGGGTCTTCTCCAGCTCGAGGATGTCCTCGCCGGCCTGCTTCAAGCGCGCGGTCACCTCCTCGAGCTCGGCGGCCTCGTCGACCTGGATGCCCATGTGGTCGACCCCTTGCGTCCCGCACTTCTCGTCGAGCACGAAGTTCACGCGGGGATCGTCGAGCATCCACTTGGCGTAGCCCGGGCGGCGCACCGTCGGCTCGGCGCCGAACAGCGTCTGGTAGAACTTGATCGAGGCCTCCAGGTCCTTGACCCCGAGGCTGACGTGCAGACGCTTCATCGCTCTCTCCTTCCCTCTCAGCCGGCCTTCCGCCGGGCCTGCCGTGGTTGAGGCTCCTCCTCGGCGCCGGGGGCTGCTGTAAGCACGCAGCATTCCGACGTCAGAAAGCCGATCAGGTCGTCCATCAGGTCGAAGTTCGGCAGGCAGCGCAGCACCCGCCCTTCCCGCTCCTGCACCACCCAGCCGACGTTGATCAGGTGCGACAGGTGGTGGGACAGGGTCGAGGCCGGGATGCCCAGGTGCTCCTGGATCTCGCCGACCGGAAGCCCGTTGGCGCCGGCCCGCACCAAGAGGCGGAAGACCTCCAGGCGGGTCGGGTTGCCCAGCTTCTCCAGGCTGCGCGCGGCGTGGTTCAGTTCCATGACCTCGATATAGGCCAAGCCGGAAAGCGAGTCAACCATATTTCTAGAATTACCGAAATAAAGTACTCACATGATTTCCGGCAAAGCCCTGAAGGCCTGGTCTGCCGCCCCCCTTTTGTCATTGCCGGGCTTGACCCGGCAATCCAGGGCTAACCGATAACCCTGGATGCTCGGCTCAAGCCCGAGCATGAAAAAGGGGGGTCTGGCGGCGGCTCCTGGATTGCCGGATCAAGTCCGGCAACGACATAGGGAAAGCGAACCTACCGCGTCGGCAGGGTGCGAAAGCCGGGGGCGACCTCTTCGTCGTGCTCGAAGCGGGCGACCTCGGTGACCCGGGCCGCGGGCGGACCGCCCTCGCAGGCGCGGGCCATGGCCTCGACCTTGTCCGGCGCCCCGGCGAAGACGGCCTCCACCGTGCCGTCGAGGCGGTTGCGCACCCAGCCGTCCAGGCCGAGCATCTCGGCGGTCTCGGCGGTCCACGCGCGGTACCAGACGCCCTGGACCCGGCCGGCGATGACCACGCGCAGCTGGGTCCTCATGCCCGGCCCCGCCGCGCCCCGCCCGACCGCCGCGCGGCGCCTTCTGTCCCTTCGCTCCGCCGGTAGAGCGCGGCCAGGGCCGCCTCGACAGCCCGCCGCGCGTGCTTCTCCCACTGGCCGCGCCGGGTCCAGTGGTCCTCCAGGACGAAGGTCGGCCCGCTGGGCGGCTCGTGCACCAGGGCGTTCCTGAGCTGGCGCAGCCATTTGCGCTCCTCGAAGGAGGGCCGCTCGGGGCCGCCCTTTGCGACCTTTCCCTGGGCGTCGACGATGACCGCGGCCAGGATCACGGTGGCTGCCCAGGCCCCGGCGCAGAACGCAGCCTGCAGGTCGACCATCAGCGCGCAGGCCTGCTCCGACAGCGCCCCCGCGCCGCCCTCGGCGTGGGCCGCCTCTTGCTCTTCGAACCAGAGCCGTCGCTCGTCCCAGGTGAGCTCGTCCGGGCGGTCGAGATGTTCCATGGACTTGTCTTAACAAGAGAGCGCGCGGCGATGAAGGCCTGCCGCGCGCAAAAGCGCGCGATCTGCTAAGCTGGGGCCGGGCGCGAGCGGCCGGCACGATGACGATAGGGGGGAGGCCAAGAACATGGACGATGAGACCAAGTCCCATCTTTCCGACCGGGGCACCTGGATGCGGTTGCTCTACATGATCTTCTTCGTGGTGATCTTCGGCGTCGCGCAGATGGTCGCCTCAGCGGTGGTGCTGGCGCAGTTCCTCTTCAAGCTGCTGACCGGCCAGCCCAACCCGCGGCTCCAGGTCTTCGGCGGGAGCCTGGCGATCTATTTCCGTGAGATGACCGGCTTCCTGACCTATCATTCCGAGGAGATGCCCTTCCCCTTCGGCGAGTGGCCGGAAGCAGCGGCGCCCGCCGCGAGCGCTCCGCCGCCGGCGCCCGCCAAGACCTCCCCGCCGCCCGCGGCAAGCCCCTCGGCACCCGCCGCCGCACCGGCACCGACCGCGAAGGCCGAGGCGCCCAAGCGGACCCCCGCCAAGACCGCCCCAGCCAAGAAGCCGCGCAAGCCGGCCGCCAAAACCGCGCCCAAGGCCAAGGCTGAAAAGGCCGACGAAGACAACCCGGCGGGCTAAGCGAGGTGTTATCGAGCCGGTGAAGGTAGATCGCGCTGCCTGTTGCCAGTGGCTCTACCCAAACCCCAGAACCACCTGGTCGACCGCCAGCCTGGCGGCGAGCCGCCAATGCGGTGATCGTCCGCGACTCGGCATCTCCCGATTGTACCGTGGTACCGGACTCTTCACCTTCGTTCTGTCTTTGGCGCAAGTGGTTCTTCCGATGCTAGAGCAGATCCAGGCTTGATGGAATCGCCAGGGCGGTCCATCAAGCCCGTTGAATCCGCTCTAGCATGCCGCAGCCGAGGGCGGACAGAGCGCGCCATTCACGCACATGCCTTGGACGTTTGGCGAAGGTCCGTTGACACCCCATCGAATCCCTTCGAAAATCCCCCACTTTTTATAGGGAAAACCACCATAGGACTCCAAAGGCCATGCTGACCTTGCGGGATTGCCTGGATCTGGCAGACGTGACAGAGGACGAAATCGCCGCCGTCGTGAGGCATGAGGGCCTTCCGCCCATCGTCGCTCTCGAGCTGGGTCATTATCTGCTTGGCACCTCGGCGGGTGCAAAGAAGTTGCGGGACTTCATCGCCGAGGACATCACGGCCGCCCAATCGCGGCACAACTGCAGCGAATGCGAAAGGTTCAGCTGGACCCTGGCGCAGTTTCTCGAGCGCCATTCGGAAAGCCGCGAGCCCGATTCGCCGGACCTCCCCAAACTCGCGGAACTCGTCGCGATCGGGCAGGCCGGACAATTGGAGAAGAGCATGGAGGGAACCTGCGACGCCCCTCCGGCCGCGCTCGACGGCATTCAAGACGCCAAGCGCCACCATGACTGTTGCGCTTGCACGAAGCTGTCCTTGGAACTCATCAAAGCCCTGAAGGAAGTCAAGGAAGCAGAGCCTTCGGGCTAGAGCAGATTCACGCGATTGAATCGATCGGCCTGGGCGAGTCCATTCAATCGCGATCTGCTCTAGAGGCTGGTTGATCGGGCGAAAGGACTATTCCGGCTCTACCCGTCTCCTCTATCGATTCCCCTACCCGAACTCCAGGATCACCTGGTCAACCGCCAAACTCGCGCCGGGCTCGGCGTGGATCTTGGCGACGGTGCCGTCGCGCTCGGCGCGCAGGACGTTCTCCATCTTCATGGCCTCGACCACGGCGAGCTCCTGGCCGGCCTTGACCTCGGCGCCGGACTCGACCGCGAGGGAGACCAGAAGGCCCGGCATGGGCGAGAGCAGGAAGCGCGAGAGGTCGGGCGGCTCCTTCTTGGGCATGCGCGCGGCCAGTTCGGCGACCCGGGCGGTCAGCACCTGGGCGTAGATCTGGGCGCCGCCGTGGCTGAGCCGCCACCAGCTGCCCTGGCGGTCGACCTGGACCGTGAAGGGCTTGCCGTCGATCCAGGCATGCAGCAGCGGCTCGCCGGGTTGCCAATGTACCTCGATCAGCGAGCGGCCCAGATCGCTCTTCACGCGGTAGGAGCCCTTCCTCTCGGTCACCGAGACCGGCCGGGACTGGCGGTTCTCGACCACCATCCAGTCGTTGCCCGGCGCGCCGGAGCCGTCCACCATCTGTCCGGAGATCGAGGCCTCGCGCGCCGACGAGATGCGCTGCACGACGGCCGCGAGCGCGACCAGGAAGGCCTCGTGCTCGGAGGTCAGGGTGAGGCCGCCGAAGCCGTCGGCGTATTCCTCGGCGATGAAGTTGGTCGTCAGCCGCCCGGCGCGGAAGCGCTCGTGGGCCAGGATCGCCGAGAGGAATCCGATGTTGTGGCTGATGCCGCGGATGTAGAAGCCGTCGAGCGCCGCCAGCAGGCCGTCGATCGCCGCCGCGCGGTCGGGCCCGTGCACGACCAGCTTGGCGATCATGGGGTCGTAGAACATGGAGATCTCCGAGCCCTCGATCACGCCGCTGTCGATCCGGACCGTCAGGTCGTCGTCGCTCGCCACCTTGGGCTCGGCATAGCGCACCAGGCGCCCGATCGAGGGCATGAAGCCGCGCACCGGGTCCTCGGCGTAGACCCGGGCCTCGACCGCCCAGCCGTTCAGCTTGACGTCCTTCTGGGCGAAGCCGAGCTTCTCGCCGGCCGCGACGCGGATCATCCACTCGACGATGTCCAGGCCGGTGATCAGCTCGGTCACCGGGTGCTCGACCTGGATCCGGGTGTTCATCTCGAGGAAGTAGAAGTTGCGGTCCTTGTCGACGATGAACTCGACCGTGCCGGCCGAGCGGTAGTCGACCGCCTCGGCCAGCGCGACCGCCTGGGCGCCCATGGCCGCGCGGGTCTCCTCGTCGAGGAAGGGCGAGGGCGCCTCCTCGATGACCTTCTGGTGGCGGCGCTGGATCGAGCATTCCCGCTCGCCCAGGTGCAGCGTGGCGCCGTGGGCGTCGGCCAGGACCTGGATCTCGATGTGGCGCGGCTCCTCGATGAACTTCTCGATGAAGACCCGGTCGTCGGCGAAGCTCGACTTGGCCTCGTTGCGCGCCGAGCGGAAGCCCTCGCGCGCCTCCTCGTCGTCGTGGGCGATGCGCATGCCCTTGCCGCCGCCGCCGGCCGAGGCCTTGATCATCACGGGGTAGCCGATCTGGCGGGAGATCTCGACCGCCTGCTCGGCGTCCTCGATCAGGTCCATGTGGCCGGGCACCGTGGAGACGCCGGCCGCGGCGGCCAGGCGCTTGGACTCGATCTTGTCTCCCATGGCGGCGATCGCCTTGGTCGGCGGCCCGATGAAGACGATCCCGGCCTTGTCCAGGGCCTTCACGAACCCTGAGTTCTCGGACAGGAAGCCGAAGCCGGGATGCACCGCCTCGGCGCCGGTCTCCTTGCAGGCCGCCAGGATCTTGTCGATCACCAGGTAGCTCTCGGCCGCCGGCGCCGGGCCGATGGCGACGGCCTCGTCGGCCATCTCGACGTGGAGCGCGCCGGCGTCGGCCTCGGAGTAGACCGCGACGGTCCCGATGCCCAGGCGCCGCGCCGTCTTGATGACCCGGCAGGCGATCTCGCCCCGGTTCGCGATCAGGATCTTCTTGAACACTGGCCCCTCCCCCCTCGCGGCCTTGCACGGCTGCTCGATTGCCCTTCGGTTACAGACCGCGCGCTGAGGATTGTCAAGGTGAGCGGACCGCGTCCCCCGCAGCGCGAGGCCGGCCCGGACGCCTGCGCCCCCCCTTACAGCGCGACCTCCAGGTGGCGCAATTCGAAACCGCCCTGCTCGGACAGCGTCGCGGCAACGACGTCCCGGTGACAGCGCCGGTGGTCGCGTTCGTAGCACAGCAGGCAGGCGCCGCCGAGATGGGCGTAGCGGGCGGCGCGGTCGAGATCGGCCTGCGCCGCTGCGCTCTCCATGTGTTCGGCGAAGATTCGGTGAAAGGTCGCTATCTCGCCGGCCCGGGCCGCGTCGCGCCCCGCCTTCGGCGTGCCCAGCCCGCGCAGGTGCAGGTAATCGATCCCGGCCTCGGCCAGCGCCGCGGCCAGCGCACGCTTGGAGAAGCCGGGCCGGCGCGAGACCGGCGCCTCGCGGATGTCGAGGATGAGCGAGACCCGGGCCGCCCGCAGCGCGGCGATCACCTCGTCCAGAGCGCAGCGCTCGTAGCCGATGGTCGCCAGGACGGTCACGGACCTTCGCCGATGATCAGCCAGCGGTCGTCTTCGAAGCTGTAGGGCGGAACCGCGAAGTTCGCCTCGCCCCATGCGGTGCGCAGGCGGCCGGAAAGGTCGTAGAGGTCGCCGTGCTGCCGGCAGTACCAGCCGCCCCAGCGCCCCCTCGGCTCACCGGGCGCCTGGCCCTTGGGCAGAAAGCCGCGCCAGCACCGGGGCACGACGACGAGCCATTCCGCTCGCTGGACCCGGTCCCGATCCGCTTCCGGGAACTTCATGGGCGCGGAATCGCCGGCCCGCGCCGCCGCGATCTGCTCGGGAGTCCGGTGCAGGATGAAGATCGGGATGTTGCCCTTCCAGGTGACCGTCTCGCGCCCGCCCGGCGGGATCGTCGCCAGGTCGACCCGGGTGGTCGGGCCGCTTATCTCGGCCGAGGGATTGAGGCTGTCGATCAGGACCCAGGCGGCAAAGGCGAGCCCGATCAGGATCAGCAGTCCCGCCAGGACGAAGAGCCACCGGCCGGTTCCGCCCCCTGCCGCTGGCGCGCTATGTCCCTGCCGCTCGGTCATCGTGGAAAGGATAGCAGATTCACCTGCGCACGCCCTCTGCTGGAGGGCATTGTGAGAGCAGCGTATCGGGAATGGAGGGGCGCGTTCTCAGTAGCGCTTGCAGAAGCCGGCCAAGAAGAAGTTGACGAGGGGTTCGATCCCCGAGGCGAGGAAATCCCCCGATTTTTTGTTGATGACGATCGTATCGGCGGCACCCTCGATGACCGTCTGAATGACGAGCTTTCTTCCGGTGTCAACGACCTGACCCAGCGCACCGTACCTGGTCTTGTCACCGGTGTACTTCTGCTCGATCTCTTCGGACGAGAACCTGATCGTTATGAATCTCGGCACGCTGAAGTCCCGTACCTGGCCGTGGCGGCAGCGCGCCGCGTTGTCGCAGACCGAGACTTCGCTCGGCGAGCAGATGAGATCGACCGAACCGTCGAACGCGGTCTGCGCATGCGCCCGCCCCGCCAAGAAAAGAATCGCGGCGGAGAGGCAAAGGACGAGACGAATCATGCGTACTCCCCCGGCAAAAAAATTGTGTCCCAGAACCCTTAGGGCGACAACTTTCCAGGAAGTCTCACCAAATCGCCCACAAAGTGGCACGGCGGGTTGTCCTTGACAACGTCGGACCCCGGGCGCTGCAGAGCGGCAACGCGGACGACGCCGGTCCCAAGGCGCCGCCGCAACCCGCCTAGTTCCCCAGGCGAAGCCTGATGCGGTCCTCGCGCTCGGTCACGCAGCGCCCGAGCTCGCGGTCGCAGGCGGCCTTCGGCTCACCGGCAACGTAGCGGCAGTGGGCCTGCTTCAGGCATCCGAAGTAGCGCTCGTAGGCGGCCTCGGCGTGGTCCCGGTTGACGGCGTGGTCGCCGCCGCAGAAGCCGTCGATCAGGACGCAGTCGCGATCGTCGGTGCAGGTAAACCAGACCTCGTCCAGGTAGCAGCCTCGATCGTCGGCCTCGGCCGGAGCCTGCAGGGAGCCGAGCGCCAGGAGCGCCAAGGCGGCGGCGCCGCGGACCCATGTCGGACGTGAGCGCATAGTCCTAAAGCGGAATGTTGTCGTGCTTCTTGGGCGGGTTCTGGGCCTTCTTGTCGCGCAGCATGGCGAGCGCGCGGCAAAGGCGCCGGCGGGTCCTGTGCGGCATGATGACGTCGTCGAGGAAGCCCCGTGAAGCGGCGACGAAGGGGTTGGCGAACTTCTGGCGGTACTCCTCGGTGCGCGCCTCGATCTTCTCCTTGGCGTCGAGATCGGCGCGGAAGATGATCTCGACCGCGCCCTTGGGGCCCATGACCGCGATCTCGGCCGAGGGCCAGGCGAAGTTGACGTCGCCCCGGATATGCTTCGATGACATGACGTCGTAGGCCCCGCCGTAGGCCTTACGGGTGATCAGCGTGACCTTGGGCACCGTCGCCTCGGCATAGGCGAAAAGCAGCTTGGCGCCGTGCTTGATGATGCCGCCGTACTCCTGGGCCGTGCCCGGCAGGAAGCCCGGGACGTCGACGAAGGTCAGGATCGGGATGTTGAAGCAGTCGCAGAAGCGCACGAAGCGCGCCGCCTTGATCGAGGAGGCGATGTCGAGGCAGCCGGCCAGGACCAGCGGCTGGTTGGCGACGATGCCCACGGTCGAGCCGGCCATGCGGGCGAAGCCGATCACGATGTTGCCGGCGTGGGTCGGCTGGAGCTCGAAGAAGTCGCCCTCGTCCACGACCTTCTGGATCAGCTCCTTCATGTCGTAGGGCTTGGCTGGATCGGCCGGCACGAGGGTGTCGAGCGACAGCTCCTCCCGGTCGATCGGGTCGATGCAGGGCCTGGTCGGCGGCGCCTCCCGGCTCGAGGCCGGCAGGAAGTCGACGAAGCGCCGGAGCTGGAGCAGCGCCTCGACGTCGTTCTCGAAGGCGTAGTCGGCGACGCCCGACTTGGTCGTATGGGTGACGGCGCCGCCCAGCTCCTCGTGGGTGACGGTCTCGTGGGTCACGGTCTTCACCACGTCGGGGCCGGTCACGAACATGTAGGCGCTGTCCTTGACCATGAAGATGAAGTCGGTCATGGCCGGCGAGTAGACCGCGCCGCCGGCGCAGGGCCCCATGACCATCGAGATCTGGGGCACCACGCCGGACGCCAGGACGTTGCGCAGGAAGACGTCGGCGTAGCCGGCGAGCGAGGCAACCCCCTCCTGGATGCGGGCGCCGCCGGAATCGTTGAGCCCGATGACCGGCGCGCCGACCTGGACCGCCTGGTCCATGATCTTGCAGATCTTCTCGGCGTGGGATTCCGAGAGCGAGCCGCCGAACACCGTGAAGTCCTGAGAGAAGACGAACACCAAGCGGCCGTTGATTGTGCCGAAGCCGGTGACCACGCCGTCGCCCGGCACCCGGTTGTCGGCCATGCCGAAGTCGGTGCAGCGGTGCTCGACGAACATGTCCCACTCCTCGAAGGAGTCCTCGTCGAGCAGGATCTCGAGGCGCTCGCGCGCTGCCAGCTTGCCCTTGCGGTGCTGCGCCGCAATCCGCCGCTCGCCGCCGCCGGCCCGTGCCCCGTCGCGCTTCTCCTCCAATCGCCGAATGATGTCCTGCATGGCCCGCCCTCTTCCCTGAAGATCACGCCACTCGTCCTAGCACGCGGCCAAGAGCTGAGAAAGGCCGGGGCGGAACCGCCTGAAGCCACCAGATCCACGGGAATTGCATAGCGGGCAAAGTTCGGTGGGCATGCTATGTTCGGGTGAATCAGGGCTCGCTGGAGATTCCGATGGCAGAGGAAGGCAAAGGTTTCACGGCCAAACATCTGCGCTGGGTGGTCGTCGGTGTCCTTGGCGTGACCTTTATGTTGGTCTTCAAAGACGAGATTTCGGACAAGATCAAAGGCGCGGACAAGATCTCGATCGGAACAGAGGGAATCTCGATCGAGACCAAGACAACGAACACGCCGCTTGGCGAAACAATCGTTTCCGGGCCTGTTACATTGGATACAGCCGGCGTCACACCGGCAAGCGCACCAAGTTTACGCAGCAATCGCGGTTACGCCATCAATTGGCCGCAGGACGGCTCGTGGAGTCCGCGCCCCCAGCTCGCCCAAGCCATGGGTCTGGATTTCGTCATCGCCTACAATCGGTCTTGGGGCAACTTCGTACCGAACGTCAATGTGACCATTGAGCCTGCCCAGGGATTTTCGATCCGCGGGTGGATGGAAAACAGCAATCCGATCATTAGAGCATATGGCTTCGAACTCACAGACGTGCAGATAGACGACGCGTCCAACACAGGCGTCAGGGTTATGCGGGGCAATTACGGCGGCATGATCGCGGACCAGATCCAGCGGGTCATAATCAGTGACGGTCAGGCCTACATCGCGACGGCCACACGTCCGGTTGGATTTGAAGCCGATCCAAATCTTTGGGCGAATCTGAACCAAATCTTGAACTCGTTCCGACTTGGGTGATCACCTCTTCCCTGATACGCGCCGGGTTTCGCTAATCTGTCTGGTCCTTCGGAAAAGAGCGATCAAGGGGAAAGGGCATGTACCGGGATCTCGAAGGCAAGGCCATCGTCATCACCGGGGCGGCCGGTGGCATCGGCGTCGAGACCGCGAAGCTGTTTCTCGAGGCGGGGGCCAGCCTGCATCTGATCGACGTCCGGGAAGATACGGAGGACCGGCTGCGGGAAGCTTTGGGCACTGGCGGGGACTGGCGCGCCCAGGTTTCGGACCTCTCGGGTCCGGAGGCTTGTGCGGCCGCCCTTGAATCACTGCCCGCCCCGATCCACGCCCTGGTCCACCTGGCCGGGATCTTCCTGCCCGATAGTCTGGTCCCCGACGACCGTCGGGAGATCTACGACCCGATCATGGCGGCGAACCTGACCAACGCTTTCGACATGGTCGTCGCCTGCCTGCCCCGCTTCGACCCCGAGGGAACCGGCCGGATCGTGCTGACCTCGTCGCTGGCCTTTCAGCGCGGCAGCCGGGCGCACACCGCCTACTCGGCCGCCAAGGGCGGGCTGGTCGGCATGACCCGCTCGCTTTCCCGCCGTCTGGCGCCCGAGGTCCTGGTCAACGCGCTCGCGCCCGGCCTGATCGACACGCCCATGCCCCAGGAGATGCTGGCGCAGGCCCCGAAACTGGTCGAGAGCGTTCCGCTGAAACGCCTCGGTCAGCCGCGCGAGGTCGCCAGCGTGATCCGCTTCCTCTGCAGTGACGAGGCGAGCTACATCACCGGACAGACCATCAATGTCGACGGCGGCATGGTGAACTCCTGATACCCACCGACCCTACCCCCGCTTGACAATCCGGGAGACGGCGGGAATGTTCCGCACAACCCTGCCGTCCCGGCCCCGAGGGAGAGGCGCTTCCAGGTGACAGAGCGTTACGATTGCAGCAAATGCCCCGGCTATTGCTGCTCCTATCCAAGGATCCCCATCCAAAAGAGCGACGTCGAGCGTCTCGCCATGCACTTCGAAATGTCCGTCAAGGACACCAAGAAGCGCTTCACCAGGAAAGACAGGGACGAGACGAGGAACAACGGCAAAGGGGCCCGCATCCTGCGCCACCAGGACGACGAGATCTTCGGCACGATCTGCACCTTCTTCGACCGGAAAGCCCGGCGTTGCGGCATCTACGAGATCCGGCCGCAAGCCTGCCGGGACTATCCCGGTCTTAGGCATTGCGGTTACTACGAGTTCCTGCGCTTCGAACGTCGGGCCCAGGACGATCCGGAATACGTCGCCCTGACCGGGAACTGACGTCGCGGACATCAAGCACACCGCGAGATGCGCTGCGCTCTGGAGAACGGGCCTCAGGACGGGGCGTCGAGCTCCGGATAGTGACGGAAGATGCCGAGCTCGTTGAACGCTATGCGCCGCTCGGACGCGAGGTAGGCCGCGACCTTGGGCCGTTGGCGAACACGCTCGCCAAGCGCGAAGACCTTCGGACAAACGTCGCGCTGGGCGCCAAGCGCCTCGGGGAAGGCGTACTCAAGGCCCGCGACCACCTGAAACAGCGACAGGTCTGCGTGTGAGCAGTCCGCGCCAACGAGCCAGCGACCCTCGGCAGCCGCGTTCAACGTCAGCACACGCTCGAAGTAGCCGAGGAACCTGGGCAGGCGTTCCTCCCGAAACACCGCGGTGCGCCGCTGCGCTTCCGCCTTCTGATCCTCGTAGTACAGCGAGCCCGCGATCGGGTGGTGCGTGTCGTGGATCTCGACCACGAAGTCGGCGAGCGTGAGCTGCAGATGCTGCGCCTGCCACCGCGCGTCGCCCTCCGGGGCGAGCCCGTGCCGCTCGCCGAGGTAGGCGCAGATGGTGGCGGTCTGGCTGATGCAGAGGTCGCCGTGCTGCAGGACCGGCGGCGCCAGGGTCGGCGTGCCGACGTCGTCGCGCTCGAGAAACTCCAACAGCGCGGGCACCCCGCCCCCTTCCTCGTCGGGGAGCCTGGCGACGTCCACGTAGGGCGCGCCCGCGTCTTCGAGCACGAGGCGCACGAACTCGCCGCGTCCCTGGATGTCGGGCCAGTAGTACAAGCGGTAGTCAGGGTCTGCCATAGCGGGGAGCGGGTGTGCAGTCGATGATCGGGATGGACCCAGAAGGATAACCGCTCCGCCTCTCGCCAGCAATTTACGAGGCTGCCGCCGAGCGGCCACACGTCTAAACTGGACAGCGCTTTCGGGGGATGGGACAGGCTTTTGACGGGGGCGACAGAGGCAAGGATGACCGATCTCAAGGCGATACTGGAGGAAACGCGGGCCTTTCTGGAACCGCGGATCGGGACCGGCCGGGTCGCCGACTACATCCCGGCCCTGGCGCGGGTCGACCCACGGAAATTCGGGATCGCCGTGGTCGATCTGGAAGGAAGGGTCACCGCGGTCGGCGATGCGCATGACCGCTTCTCGATCCAGAGCGTCTCCAAGGTCTTCACGCTGACCCTCGCCTTGAACAAGCGGGGCGGCGACCTGTGGCAGCGCGTCGGGCGGGAACCGTCAGGATCCCCCTTCAATTCCATCGTGCAGCTCGAACGGGAGCGCGGCATCCCGCGCAACCCCTTCATCAACGCGGGCGCCCTGGCGGTGAGCGACGTGGTGCTTGGCTCCCGGCGCGCTGCAGCCGCCGTCGAGGAAATTACCGGCTTCATCAGAGAGTTGAGCCAGGACGCCTCGATCGAGGTCGATGGGGAGGTCGCGCTCTCCGAGCGTGAAACCGGATTCCGGAACGCCAGTCTGGCCAACTTCATGAAGGGTTTCGGCAATCTGGAGAACCCGGTCGAAGAGGTTCTCGAGGTCTACTTCCGGCAGTGCGCGATCGCCATGAACTGCGCGCAGCTGGCACGCGCCGCCCTGTTCCTCGCCGCCGGCGGCCGGGACCCGGTCACCGGCCAACAGATCGTGTCGGAGGAACGGGCGCGCCGGATCAACGCCATCATGCTGACCTGCGGACACTACGACGCTTCGGGCGACTTCGCTTTCCGGGTCGGACTGCCGGGTAAGAGCGGCGTCGGCGGCGGCATCCTGGCCGTCGTGCCGAACCGCTGCGCCATCGCCGCCTGGTCGCCCGGGCTCAACGACAACGGCAACTCCCTGGTCGGCACACTCGCCCTCGAGCGCCTCGCCGCCAAGGCCGGATGGTCGGTGTTTCTGCGCTCGGGTGAGTAGTCCGGTTGCTCGAACGGCGCAAAGCCGCCGCGGCGCTTTGTACGGCACGCCGGAAGCAGCCGGCATCTCCTGCCCTCCAGAAAGCCCCTACCCGCCGCCCCAGTGGCGGCCGCAAAGGGATTGCGCTGGATCAAAGACATATCCCGCTTTTCATGTAGCAGTGAAGGTAATTACCGGAAGGGGAGACGTCCCGATCCTCGGTTGCAGCAAGGGAGGGGCATGTGCAGCGGAAATGGTTTCGTGCGGAGAGAGTTCGGCTCCCGGTTCGCCGGCCGAGACCGGTCGCGTGCTGGGCGGGCGTTCTTTCGGGCTTCGCCCTGCTGTTCGCCCTGCCGGCCGTCGCGGCCGATATCCCCGAGATTACGTCTCAGGGCTTCGTGATCTCCCAACCGCAGGGCGGCGTCCTCGGACAGTTCGAGAAGATCCGTCTCCGGGTCGAAGCCCCGAACCGGATCGAAAACCTGGTCGTCAGCGAGCGATCCTACGAGATAGATCTGGCGACGACGCCCGAGCGGGCGCACTTCGACCTCTTCGGGCTGGAGCGACGGGTCCGGCAGCACAAGGACGTCACGCTCAACTTCGCGAACTACATCAACCGGAAGCTCGACAAGGCAGGAAGCTACAGATTCCGGGTCTCGGTCACGGACGGGGACGGGCAGACCGCCCGCGCGACCCTGCGGGTCGAGGTCCGCGACCCCCAGCCCCCGGCCAAAGACCCGGCGCCGACGGCCAAGCCGGTCCGGCAAGAGGGCTTCGAGTTCCGCCGCGTCGGCGAACGGCAGGTCAGCGGCGCCGAGGACTTCGCGCTCGGCTGGAAGACCGTGGACGGTGTGAACGTCGTGATCGCGATCGACAAGCTCGACGACAGCGAGGCGCAGTTCCTCGCCCTGACCGAGGCGGACTTCCAAAAAATCAAGACCAAGGGCCACCTGGCCGAAGCGGCCGAGAAAGCCCGGCGGGTGGACCGGCTTGAGCTGCCGGCCGCCAACAACGAGGCCGCCGGCAGCATCTTCGGGATCGAGCACCGGGACGAGATCGTCGTCTTCAAGATCACGGAGAGCTCGACCTCGCTCTCCGAGCTCGGAACCACAGTCACGCTGGTCGGTGAGGTCAAGCACTAGACGCCGGCGCGACCGGCGGGCCGGCGGGTTCGCCGGCCGACAGAGGAAGGAGGACGCCGCCATGAGTGAATACGTCGAGAGTTCGATCTCAAAGGGCGAGCGCTACGCCTCGGCAGCCCGGGACGCGCTGACCAACCGGAACGGCGCTGGCGGCTCCCCGCATATGGAGCTGAGGCACGGCGCCTGGATCAGCAAGGCCCGGGAGCGGCTGCGCAAGCGGCGCTTCAGCACACCTCTGTTCCTCCTGCTGGTGGTCTTCGTGACCCTCTTCGTCGGCTCGGTGTTCCTGTTCGAGCATCTCGACGTTGTCACGGGGCCGATGTACGCCGGCAAGATCATCCTGACCAGCCTCTTCGCGGTCACCCTCGGTTTCCTGCTCTCGATCTGGTGGTCGACCGACGCCCGGGTCGAGGAGAAGATCAAGGAGGCGGAGCGGATAGACGTCGAGTACCGCGAGCTCCTGATGAGCTTCTCCGACAGCCTGTTCGACATCATCAACGCGCTCAACACCCTAGCCGACAAGCCGCCCCGCCCCTTCGTGATCGCCACCGAGTTCCTGCTGGGCGAGTACGTCCACCTGCTGCAGAGCCGCCTGCAGAGATACGGCGACTACATCGCCGGGCTCGGGTTCGATGCCACCGCCTTCCTGGACGAGAAGCGGATGATCTTCGAGGGCATCCGCGAGCGGGCCAGCCTCTCGATCCAGGGCATGCCCAGGGAGCTGGAGACCCTTTTCGCCGGCGCCCTGAGCCTGGACGTCGAGAAGTTCGTCGACATGACGGCGCAACGCCAGGCGCGGCTGCGCAGCAAGCTGAAGGAACTCGACGAAGCCGAAGGCAAGCAACAGGAAGCGGCCGTGAAGGGCGCCTGAGGCCGGTCTCTCTCGACCGGACCTGCCTGGGTCCGGTGCCTCGTCTCGCGTCGGCGCGGGCCGATCCCCGGAATGCCAACGGCGACGCCCTTGCCGGCGCGCCGGCCATCGCGCGCCTTGCCGCCAAGGCCCGGCGGTCGCTCATTCTCCGTCAACCCCTTTGGCCGCTTGTTCTCGATGATCGTGGGCGAGCCCTTCGCGGCGCGATCGATCACGGGATTGCTTGCATCACCGACGGTTGAGATGGAACACTGTTCGCTCCCTTGCGGCCATGCAGACGTATGGCGCGACTTGGCGCTCCGGCCGCGCCGAACCAGAGTACGCCGCAAAGCAGTAGTGTCGTGATCACCGGCTGCGGCCGGAAGGCGGTGGCTGTCGGCCCACGGGTACTGGCGCCTGACAACAAGAAGCCGATCAACAGAACAGGGGGAGCGGAACCATGGAGTTCCTTGAATCCATTTTCGCAGCTATCGGCGACGGCACCTGGGGATGGGCTCTGATCCCCTTCCTGGTGGTGCTCGGCTGTTTCTTCACGCTGGCCTCGGGACTGGTCCAGTTCCGGTTCTTCGGCCGCATGTTCCGGGTGCTCTTTCCGGGCGGTCAGATCGAACCGGGCCGACACGTCTCGTCGCGCGAGGCCCTCTTTGTCAGCGTCGGCGGACGGGTCGGTGGCGGCAACATCGCCGGCGTGGCCGTGGCCATCACGCTGGGCGGCCCCGGCGCGGTCTTCTGGATGTGGGCGATTGCGCTGATCGGCATGGCCACCAGCCTGTTCGAGTGCTCACTGGCCCAGGCGTTCAAGCGATCGGACGAGAATGGCACCTTTCGCGGCGGGCCCGCCCAGTACATCCTCCACGGCCTGGGACCGCAGTACAAATGGCTGGCGATCATCTATGCGGTTTGCCTGATCGCGGCCTTCGCCCTGGGCTTCAACGCCTTCCAGGGGAACACCGTAGCCGGTGCGGCCCAGGACAGCATGGGCATCGACCGCATCTGGACCGGCGGCCTGCTCGCGGTTCTGACCGGTTTCGTCGTCTACGGCGGCATCAAGCGGATCGCCAAGGTCGCCGATGTGGTGGTCCCCATCATGGCCATCGGCTACATCGGGATGGCCCTCTTGATCGTGCTGATCAACATCGGCGATATCCCCGCCGTGTTCTCGCTGATCGTCAAGAATGCCTTCGGTTTCGAGGAGGCGGTCGGCGGCGGCATGGGCGCTGCGGTCGCCAACGGCCTCCGGCGCGGGCTGTTCTCCAACGAGGCAGGCCTGGGCAGTGCACCCAATGTGGCCGCCGTGGCCTTCGTGCGCCATCCGATCAACCAGGGCATCGTGCAGTCCCTGTCGGTCTTCATCGACACCATCCTCATCTGCTCCTGCACGGCCTTCGTGATCCTTCTGGGCGACGTCTACGTCGCCGGGGCGGCGGACATCAACGGCGTCGCCCTGACCCAGCAGTCCCTGGTTTCGCACATGGGAGAGTGGGCCCAATACTTCCTGACCGCGGCGATCCTGCTCTTCGCCTTCAGTTCCATCATCTACAACTACTATCTCGGTGAGAATGCGCTCACCGTCTTCACCGACACCGAGATCTCCAAGCACATACTGCGGATCCTGATCGTCTGCCTGGTGTTCCTGGGGTCGACGGCTCCCGGCGCGACCGCAGTGTTCTTCTTCTCCGACCCGATGATGGGCGTTCTGGCGCTGGTCAACCTCTTGACGATCACCATGCTGTTCCCTGTCGGCATGCGCCTGCTGAACGATTTCACAGACCAGCTGAAGGCAGGCAACGACCTCCCCGTCTTCGACCCGGACAAGTTCCCGGATCTGGACATCGACAAGAGCGCGTGGAGCGAGGTGAAACAAGGCTGACAGGCAATCGGCGGCGCCGGGCCCTAGAGCAGATCCGGGTTGATGGAATCGCCACGGGCGATCCATCAACCCGGTGAATCTGCTCTAAACCTAGGATGTAGAGCGGATTCACATGTTTAGCCGGCAACCACGTAGTGGTTCCATCTAAACATGATCCGCTCTAGAGTAGCTCCGGGCTCGGTGTCGCCGTTTACTGACGGCAGTAGCCATTCTTTATCAATGGTTTAGCGCAGATTTCTCCCGTGCCGTACCGTTTCCAGACGGCCCAATCCCGCGACGCCGGGCCGCAGGCCACGTAAACTCTTGATAGCAATTTATTATTAAGTAAAAAAGACTACAAAAGCCAACTGATCTCGAGATCCGCCAGCGACCCAGGTTGCCGGCCAAGTCAGGGTGTCACATGTGACGCTTGATATCGCGCTGGAACTGGCACGCGTTCTGGCTCTGTGCCTGATCCTCGGCATCCTGCTGGCGCCCCGCCAGAGCCAGGAGCCGGCGCTGGAGCGTGGCCGGCGCGTGGTCGCCGGCGGTTTCGCGCTCCTGCTGTTCGGCAGCCTGATCGATGCCGCCGCCGGCGTCGAGCGACTCGCCACCCTTTTCGGCGGGCCCTGGGTAGCCGCCCTGCTCGAGAACGGAAGCTATCTGATAGGCTTCGCGCTCCTGGCCGCGGGCCTCCGGCTCTGGCTGACCAAGCGCGGCACCGCCGGAAAGCCGGCGGCGCACCGCGGGGATCTCCCCGCTTCTCTTTCCGCGGGACCGGAGGAAAGCGAAGAGCTGTTCAGGGGCGTTGTCGAGAACTCGCCCTCGGCGATCTTCGTCAAGGACCCGGAGGGCCGCTTCCGCATCGTCAGCAAGCGCTTCGAGGAGTGGTACGGCGTCCCGGCCGATGGAGCGATCGGCAAGACCTCGTACGAGATTTTTCCCAGGACCTTCGCCGACGCCTACGTTGCACAGGACGGAGAGGTGCTGAGACTGCGACGCACGGTGGAACGGGAACAGGAGATCGTCTTCCAGGACGGCTCGACCCATTCAATCATGGTGACCAAGTTCCCGGTGCTGGACGCCGGAGGGGAACCGATCGGCGTCGGCACGATCAATACCGATCTCACGGCACACAAGCGCGCGCTCGCCGCTCTCAGGGACAGCGAGGCGGCGCTCGCCGAGGCGCAGCGTCTCGCCAAAGTGGGCAACTGGCGCTGGTCGATCGAGCGCGATCAGCTCGTGTCCTGTTCGGATGAGTTCGCGCGCATCCACGGGGTCGAGCCGGAGGCTATCCACGACCTCATGAAGGACGAGATGGCGCGGGTCATTCATCCCGAGGACCGGGAGCGGGTATCCGCGGCCTTCAAGCGTTTCGACCAGGAGTCGCTCGACTACGACATCGAGTACCGGATTGTTCTTCCGGACGGCGAGGTTCGCCACATCTACGAGATCGGCGAAGCGGTCTGCGACTGCACCGGGCGCCTGATCGAGCAGGTCGGAACGGTGCAGGACATCACCGAACGCAAGATGGCCGAGGAGGCCCTGCTGGCGGCCAAGGAGGCGGCCGAGCTCGCCGACCGGGCCAAGACCGAGTTCCTGGCCAACATGAGCCACGAGCTGCGCACGCCGCTCAACATGGTGATCGGTTTCGCCGAGCTGATCGAGAGCGAGCGGCTCGGGCCGATTGGGCGACCCAAATACCGCGAGTACGCCGGCGACATTCTTCGTGCCGGCCAGCACCTCCTCGACGTCATCAGCGACATTCTCGATCTCTCGCGCATCGAGAGCGGCAACCTCCAGCCCCGCGAGGACGACGTCGACATCGCCGACCTGATGAAGGCCTGCGTGAACCTGATGGCCGAGCGCGCGCAAAGCGCCGGCGTCGCGCTCTCCCTGGACTTCGAGCCCGGTGACGAGGCCTGTCTGCGCGCCGACCCGAGGATGATGAAGCAGATCCTGATCAATCTCATCTCCAATGGGATCAAGTTCACGCCCCGCGGCGGAAGCGTGAAGGTCACCGGCCAGCTTTCGCGCAAGAGCGGCTACCTGCTGCAGATCATCGACACCGGCATCGGCATCGCCCCGGCGGACATCCCCAAGGCCTTGGCGCGCTTCCAGCAGGTCGACGGGCAGCTCAACCGCACCTACGAGGGAAGCGGGCTCGGCCTGCCTCTCAGCAAGTCGCTGGTCGAGGCGCACGACGGCAGCTTGGAGCTCGAAAGCATCGTCGGCGAGGGCACGACGGTGACCGCACGCCTGCCGGCGGAACGCGTCGTTCCCCTGCCCGCCGCTTTCCCTCTGGTCGAGAAGAAGGCCATCGCCGCCGACTAGCTGTAGATCCGCGGCCTCCCCGTCTTCGAACCTTTCGCCGCTAAGCCTGTGAAGCGCTTCACAGAACGGCGAATAGTCTTGATGTATTACATTAATCGATTTATGCGTTTCGTAACGTTCGCTTCTTCGCGAGCACAACATGCGGGGCAACGCCCGCAAGGGGTGGCACCGGAACCTGCCGACGAGGGGGGTAAAATCGATGCAATCGGGTTTAAGAGAAAGCAAGCCGTCGGCGGCTCCGGCGCTCAGCGCCGCGCCGCAGTCTCTGTCGGACAAGGTCGTTTGGCTGCTCGCGCACCAGGACCTGGACACACTGTTGGCGCCAGGGGGCGCGTTCTTTCCCGACTTCATGGAGCAGCTCGAGGAAACGCTCGGGCGCGCCTTCCGCGAGCGCGACGAACGGGCGTTGCTGGAGGCGCACAGCGCGCTGTACCACCTCTACGACGACAGTATCAGGCCGCCGCATCCGGCGATGGGCGGGAACCAGTACCACCCCTTCATCATGCGTGTGCGCAGCGACCTCGAGAAGGCCTGGGAGGCCTACGAAACCGCCCGCATCGACCTTTCGCAGGCCGACATCCCCTGTGACGAAACCAAGTTCGTCACCTTCATGAAGGACTTCTGCGCGGCGCACAGCCTCGCCAAGCACCGCTTGTTCGACTTTCTAGAGCACGAGGCGGACAACGGCCAGGTCCTGGACTTCTTCCTGCACGAGGGAACGCTCGTGCTGCGCTTCTGCGACCTGATGGTTCTGTCGCTGCTGGGCGCGGACGACGAGGTGCGCGGCGAGCTGGCCGTCAACTTCTGGGACGAGATGGGTGACGGCAACAACCAGGACCGGCATACGGAGCTCTTCAAGCGCCTGCTGCGCGGGACGGGTACCGACCTTCGCGACGAGCAGCTGACGTCGAACGGCCTGCACGAGAGGTTGGATTGGCCGGGTCTGGCCGGCTACAACCTCTACGTCTATTTCGGGCTTCATCGGCGCAACTACTTCAGATACATGGGCGCGATGGGCGTTGCCGAGTACATGGACCCGGAACAGTACGAGAGGATTCTCAGCGGTTGCCGCCGCGTCGGGGTCGAGGACGCGGAGACCCTGGCCTACTACGGCGGCCACGCCGAGCTCGACATCCAGCACGGCGAGGCCTGGTTCAGCAACGTGATGGCGCCGCTGGTGCGTAAGTACCCCGAGGCGCGCCACCAGATGCTCGCCGGGGCCCTCATGCGGATCAACACCACCGCCGACTACTACGACTACCTCTACCTCAAGCTCAAGAGCTGACGCTCCCGTCTACTCCAGGGTGTGGAGGCGCCGGCCGAGACCGCGGAGTGGCGCACGGGCCGATTTCTCTCTAGTATCGTCGCGGTGGGAACCTCGGGGAGGAAACGACTGTGACCAAACGCGTTCTTGTCGCCGTGGACGGCACGGAAGCGAGCAATACGGCATTGGAGATCGCCTGTGCCCTGGCGGACAGCTACGAAGCAAATCTCGGCCTTCTCTGCGTGGTCGAACCGGACAGGATCACCGACGACCTGATCGAAGGGGCGGTCGTCGAGGGCGTCCTGCGGAAAGACAACTACGATACCTGGTACAACACGACGCTCCGCGACCTCGGCAGCATTCGGGCGAGCGAGCAACAGCAGCGCGGCGCCTACATCGCGCGCCTCGGCGAGAAGATCGCCAACCGCATCGTCTCCGAGGCGGAGGCCTACACCAAGGACAGCGCGGCCAAGGCGATCAAGACCTTCATCAGATGGGGCGACGTCGCGGAAGAGATCGTCAAGGTGGCGAAGGAGAACGACGCGGACCTGATCATCATGGGCCATGACCAGCAGGGCCGGCTCGAGTCGCTGATCAAGTCGAGCGTCGCCCAGCAGGTCGTGCGCGACGCGACCTGTCCCTGCCTGATCTACTGTCTGCCCAAGAGCTGACCGCCGCCGCCGGGTTGCGGCGACCTGCACAGAGGAGGCCGCGCGCCTATTCGTGCGCGGCGGGCGGATCGGGGTCTTCGTCCCAGCCTTTCTGGGGCTCAGGATAGCGCCCGACCCATTCCTCCAGCAGGGCAACGTGCTCCTGCTCGTCGTCGCGGAGCTGCCGGGCCATGTCCCGCACCTCGGCGTCTTGCGCTTTCTCGACCATGGCGGCGAAGAAGGCCGCCGCGCGCCGTTCGGCCGCCAGGGCGAGGGTCAGGGCGTGGTGGGGCGTCATGAGGTAGTGGGCCTCGTCCCGGGCCGGTGTCTCCGGGCTTTCCGGGCCCTGCCACGGCAGATCCCAGATCGAGATCTGCGGCAGACTGCGCCCCTCGCTCAAGGATTCCACGTTGGCGACGTGTTTGGCCTCGATGCCGGCCAGCTTTTGGAACAGGCCGGCGACCTCGCGGTTGTTGTGGACCTCCATCTGATCGGCGAGCTCCGCGTATCCCTCGGCCGCTTCCTGCTCGATGACGAGGGCGTAGGCAAGCAGCTCTTCGGCCGTCACCGACGTGATTCGGTCGCTCATATCTCGAATTCCCGGGCAAGGTCAGCCGGCTCCACGGGCTCGGGCTGTTTCTTGGGCTCGTAGGGCGCTCGAGCGCCCCGGTAGAGAATCCCGACGTAGAAACCGGTGTCGCCGAACAGATGGCCGGCGGCGGTGGCGAGGTCGTCGGTCGCCTCTTCGGGCGCCGGTTTCACGAGCTTCTTCCATTCCTGCTGCTCCGGCCGGAAGGTGCGACAGGGGCTCAGGACATGCACGAAGGAGAACCCCGGATGGCGCACAGCCTCCGCGATCAAGCGCGCCGCGCCGTTGGGGTCGCTGCTGGAGGCGCGGGCGACGAAGTTCGCCCCCGACGCCAGGGCGATCACCAGCGGCTGAAAGGGATTGATCCCGGTACCGCCGGGCGTCAGCTTGCCGAATTCCCAGTCCGGGTCCGTGGTGGGCGAAGCCTGTCCCTTGGTCATTCCGTAGACCTGATTGTCCATGACGATGTAGGTCAGATCGACGTTGCGCCGGCAGGCGCTGATGAAGTGGTTGCCGCCGATGGAAAAGCCATCGCCGTCGCCGCCGGCCACCACTACCGTCAGCTCGGGGCGCGCCAGCTTCAGTCCCGTCGCCAGGGGCAGAGCGCGCCCGTGAATGCCGTGAAACCCGTAGGTCGAGAGGTAGGCCGGCACCCGCGAGGAACAGCCGATGCCGGAGACGACCGCCACCTCTTCGGATGGAACCTCGAGCGCGGCCAGGGCCTTGGTCAAGGCGGCGAGCACCCCGTAGTGGCCGCAGCCCGGACACCAGACCGGTTTCACCTCAGACTTATAGGCTTTGGGGCTGGACCTCGTCAGAGTCGCTGCGTCATTCATGATGCTGGGCTCCAGTCGAGCAGCGCCCGGCGCAGGTCGCCGGGGCGAATGGGCAGGGGTCCCGGCAAGCTCAGCGAGCGAACGGAGCCGGGCAGATCGTAGTGGGCCCGCAGGTAGCGGTAGAACTGGGCGCCGTGCGTCTGCTCCACCACCAGGAGGCGCTCGACATTCCGCAACGCTGCGGCCATGCGCTCGGGCTGCACGGGGGCCAGCAGCCTGGGCGCGATCAGCCTGACCGCCATGCCCTCGCCCCGCAGCCCGGCCAGCGCTTCGCGGACCGGGCCGCAACAGGAGCCAAAGGTGATGACCGCGATTTCCGCGTTCGCGTCCCCTTCCATCGTCGCCCAGCGGTCTCCGTAGTCGTAGCCCTCGATCTTGTCCCGGCGCTTGTCCAGTTGGGCGTGGTGGTCCTCGGCCAAGCTGGAGGGGGTGCCGGAAGGCCCGTGCTCCAGGCCTTCGGCGGTGTACTGCCCGCCCGCCATGCCGGGCAGCGCCATCGGCGAAACGCCGAGCTCGTCCAGGGCATAGCGCTGATAGCCCTCGGGGACCTCCCGAGGCACGCGGCGTTCGGCGGCGGCCGGCGGATCGCCGGGGCGCTCGATCACCGCCCGGGCCTGGCCGAGCGCCTGGTCGCTCAAGACGATAACCGAGGTCTGCAGGGCCTCGGCCGTGCGGACGGCCCACTCCGTGGTGTGCAGACAGTCGTCGATGGATTGCGGCGCCATCACCACGTGGGGCGCGTCGCCGTGCAGGCCGTGGAGGACGATATTCAGGTCGCTCTGCTCGGACTTGGTGGGGATCCCGGTCGAGGGCCCACCGCGCATCACGTTGAGCACGACCACCGGCGTTTCCGAAGCGACGGCGAGGCCGAGGCCCTCGGTCATCAGCGCGAAGCCAGGGCCGGAGGTCGCGGTGAACGATGGCACCCCGCCATAGGAAGCTCCGATGATCTGGGTGATCGACGCCAGCTCGTCTTCCGCCTGGACGAGCTGGCCGCCCACCTTGGGCAGGGCCTTCGCCAGCCACTCCAGGGTTTCGGAAGCGGGCGTGATCGGATAGCCCGCGACGAAGCGCACGCCGCCGCGCAGCGCGCCGAAACCGCAAGCCTCGTTTCCGGTGATCGACCAGCGAGGCGCGGTCTTCTCCCCTGCCGACGAGAGATGCAGACCGTTGGGCAGCTCCGCAACAGCGGCCATGCCCGTTTCGAGGCAGGCTTCGCCGGATGCCAGCGCGGCCTCGCCCTTCTTGCCGAGAATGCCGCCCAGGGCCGCCTTGAGGGCCGGCCGCGCGATCCCGAGGAGCTCGGCGACGGCCCCCAGGGCGACCATGTTCGCGCGCCCGCCTTCGACCTCCCCGGCCAGGCTCTTTAGGGGCAGGTCGTGAAAGCGTGCCCCGGAGCGGCGCAGCGCCTCGGGGACCTCGCCAGCTGCGGGGTCGCCGAGACAGAGCGTGTCTTCGGCCATGGGCAGCTCGGCGGCGAACCGCTCGGCGTTGTGCCAGTCGATGGCCAGCACCAGGTCGAAGCGGTCCCGATGGCAGGTCACCGGGCGCGAAGACAAGCGCAGCATGGCGGCGGCCTCTCCGCCGCGGATCTGAGGGCCCGTGGAGCGCGTCATCCAGGCGTACCAGCCGGCCCGGCCGGCCGCGTCCAGCAGCAGGTGTCCGGCCGTCATGACGCCGGAGCCGCCGCTCCCCAGCAGCGCGATGGACTTGCTGTCACTGTTCATGGCGCCTTCCCATTTGCACGCCCTCGAGATCTCATCGATAGCCGAGCATCGCTCGTTCCTTGATTAGCTCGACCACCGGTTCGGGCAGCATCCGCTGCCAGGACGGATCACCGGCACGGATGCGTGCCAGGGCATCGTGAGGCATCAGGTCGAGGCACCGCTCGTCGTATCCCTCCAGGTCGACCAGCGAGCGCCGCGCCAAGAGAAACTCGTGCAGGCTCTGCATCGGCGGCTTCAACTTCATGGTGCCCGCGGTCAAGAGCTGCCCCGATTCCCGATCGCGGACCGGGTAGACGTAGAGCTTCACGCGGGTCTTGAACAAAGCGCCGAAAGCTTCGAGCACCTCACCGTCGAGCGCGGCGTAGCTCGCCTCGTCGAAGAGATCCCGCAGCGCATCGGCGCGGAGCACGACGCCGATCTCGGCGGCGGTCAGCCGCGCAACGCTGGAGACTAGACGATGGTCTTCGGCATGGTTCGAGACCAGGACGATGTAGCCCGCCGCCTCCAGCATGTCGGCACGCACCAGGAAGTCCTGCAGATCGACCTCGCCCTCCACCGTCAGGCTGGCCAGGCTGATCTCGAGCAGCGCAACGATATCGCTTCCGGCGGGCTGCAGATCGCGGGAAAAGGCTTCGAGGGCGCAGCGCTGCATGTCCTTGTTCATCAGCGTGGGCGGCCGGAAGCCGCCGCGCTGGATCAAGGGGGCCTTCTTGTAGAGCGCTTCGGCGGGCAGCACGGGCTGGCCCTTCGCGGCGAACATGGCCTCCCGCGTGTAGCCGAGCTGCACGAGCTTCAGCGTCAGGACTCGGTTGTCGACGTCCTGGAACTCGGGACCGGAGACGTCGATCATGTCGATCTCGACGCGCTCCGGCGAAAGGCCATCCAGCAGGGACGCGACCGCCGCCTCCGGATCCTGGGCCTGGCGGCAGGCGGCATAGACGAGGTTCACCCCGACGATGCCCAGGGCCTCTTGCTGCTGGACCGCCTCGATATCGAGCATGCGGACGTGGACGACGATCTGGTTGTCCCCGCCGCGCGGCCTGGCCTGGAAACGGATGCCCATCCACCCGTGGCATTCCCTGCCGCCCTTGAAGCTCCGGGCCGCCACGGTGTCCGCGAAGGCGAAGAACGCGGTCTCCTGGCCGCGCGCCTCGTCGAGCCGCGAGAGATTGAGCCGGTGCTCGTGCTCCAGCATGGCCTCCAGCCGTTCGCGCGAGACGTAGCGTTTGGCGGACCCGTAGATGTCGTCACTGACCTGCATATCGTAGGCGGACATGCTCTTCGCGATGGTGCCCGCCGCGCCGCCCACGGCGAAGAACCAGCGCACGACCTCCTGGCCGGCGCCGATCTCGGCAAAAGTCCCGTAACGGCCGGAATCCAGGTTGATGTCCAGCGCCTTCTCGCGGGTGTCGGGTTTCCTGGTCGTGTCGCTCATCGTTCCGTGGCTCGGTGGCCGCTCAAAGACTTTTATTCGGGCATAGGCTCGAACTCAATCTGAGGGCCAATTCAGCGCTCTTCGACCTTCTCCTTGATCCGATCGACCGCCATCAGCACGGGGTCGTGGTCGGTCAGGAAGAAGGTCCTGAAGGTTTGAACGAAGAAGGCAAGGACGCACAGCAAGGTGACGACGGCGAGCGCCGTCGTCACCTGGTAGTGCCAAGGTTTCAGCTCTCGTTTCGCCATAGGTCACCCTTGTCTTCCGGCACGGGGGCCGGACGAGCCGCTTTCGAACGGCCAGGAATCCTCTTGAGCAGCGACCGCCGCAGCCGGACCATTTCGTTCAGGACCAGGCCGACCGGGCAGAACAGCCGGCACCAGAAGTTCAACACGAAGAAGGAGCCGACGATGGAGAGCGGCAGCACGTACCACTGCACCCCCGCGCCGGTCAGCGAGAACATCATCGAGAAGGGCTCGTAGGACCCGAGCGTGGGATGGGCCGAGAGGAAGATCAGCATTAGCGCGGCCCAGGTCATCCAGCCGACGACCTGGCGCGCGCTCTTCTGCACCCCGGGCCTGACCGCCAGATTGACGCCGCTGACCTTGTTGAGGCCCCGCTGCACGTATTGGAAGGGACAGACCTGGCCGCAGTAGATGTTTCTGCCCAGGATGATGACGCTGCCGAAGACCCCCGCCATCATGATCCACCAGAGGAGGTGCTGCTTGAAGTCCGGCACGTAGCCCATGACGATCCCGGCGAGCTGGCCGATCGACACCGAGGTGTTGGTGTAGAATCCAACGAAAGCCAGGGCGACCACCGGCATGACGAACTTGCCGTACTTGGCGACGGGTCCCCTGACGTAGGACACGAGGAACGCGAGGGCGAAGACGGCAATCAGACCGATCTCGTCGAGCCCGAAGAGCCACTCTGTTTCCGGCCACGTCGGCTCCAGCTTGAAGTGCTCGGTCGCGGCGATGTGCATCGCTTTGCGCACCGCGGCGGTAAACCCGATCGACGAGATGGTGGCGCCCGAGACCGCGTCGATGTCGTCGCCCAGGCGGAAGTTGTCGGAGACCTTCTTTCCGCCGAACTGCTCGAAGAAGCGCTTCTTGCGCATCTTGTCGAAGTAGGCCGGGGTTTCCTTGTTCTGCAGGCTGAGGATCTCGGCGATCTCGCCTTCCCCGCTGGCGCGGATCCCGACGACCAGAGGGCCGCCGTAGCCCGCGGCTTCGGAGATGACGACATAGTTCCCCGCGGTCTCGTCGCGGAACACGACCTGCCCGCCTTCCGCCTCCGTCAGCAGGGTGAGCTTGGCATCGGGCAGCTGGTTCTGAAGCAGCGCCTTGAAGTCGGGCTGGGCCGCGATCTGCCCGATGACGAAGGCGGCGACCAGCGAGGTGAACGCCAAGGGGAAGGCGAGGCGCTGCCACACGGACTTGAGACTCTCGCTAACCGCCACAGACCCCTCCCCTCAAGGCTCCATTACCGAAGTCAGACCGGACCCGTCACTCGGACTTCAGACCGGGCGCCACCCAGAAGCGCCAAGCGAGCGTCATGGCGACGATTCCGGGACCGCAGAAGACCATGAGTCCCATGGCACTGGACGCCGGGACGCCCTCGTGGAGTGAAGATCCGGCCCAAGCGATACCGAACAACACCGCCACCGTACCTCCGATCAGCACGGCCCAGGCGTACCAGGGTGCTTTGATGCGCACGGAGAGATAAGCGTAGCCGAGCACGCAGAGCGTCGTCACGACGCCCAACAGGAACCACTGAACGCTTTCCATCTTCACTCCTCCCTAGGACTTGTTGGACGTGCCGATGTTGTTTTTCATCTTGACGTTGACGCGCATGCCCTCACCGGTCTGCCAGAATTTCGCCACCTTCGCCGGGTCGTTGACCGAACCGTAGCCGAAAACCGGATGCAGCTCGGACATCCAGTTGTGGAGGAAGGCCGGCGATGCATGGGTGATCCCCATGATGAACCAGTGATGCCAGTAGTCGGCTTCGTTGAACGTGCAGGCGGCAATGCAATTGCCGCAGGAGCTGTCGTTGTCAATCCAGTAGTTGTAACACTTCTTGGCGTCCGCGTGGAACTTCTTGATCCCGGTTTGGTTGTTCCAGGTGTAGCCCGACTCGTCGCTGAATTCGTAGGTCGGCTTGAAGCCGAAGCCGCCATCCACGCTCTCGAGCTTGGGCAGGGCGTCGGAAGGGCAGGCCTCGGCGCACTTGCCGCAGCTCAAGCAGAACTCGGTGATGCCCCAGTTGCGGGGTTGGTCGTACTCGACGTCCTCGAAGTCTGTGTACACCTTGCAGATGCGAAGACGCGGCCCGATGCCGGGCGCGAGCAGTTGCTGGTTGCGCCCGCCCTCGCCGAGCCCGGCCGCTATCGCATAAGGCACGCTCGCGCTCAGGTCGTTGCCGGCGCCGACGGCATGGTAGCCCAGGCCGCGCATGAACTTTGCGATCTGGTTGGCCATCTGGGTCATGACGACGTAGCCGTTGCCGATCGAGCCCTCCGCGGTCCAGGCCGGGGCGGTGGCGATGTTGTCGTAGTCCATGGGGGCCAGGATGACGATCACCGTCTT
>JASJEC010000027.1 GCA_030064845.1 Kiloniellales bacterium | reverse complement strand
GCGATCTGCCACAGCCACCACGCCGCGACCCGGCGGCGCTGGTCGGGCGGCCAGCCGGGCGGGCGCGACGCGGCAAGGCCCGGCACATGATCGGCAAGCTGACTGGACGCCTCGATTCCCTGGGCGAGGACTGGGCCCTGGTCGACGTCTCCGGCGTCGGCTACGTGACCTTCTGCTCGCGCCGGACCCTGGGAGGCCTGCCCGGCGCCGGCCAGCCGCTCTCCCTGCTGGTCGAGACCCACGTGCGCGAGGACCATATCCATCTCTACGGCTTTCTCGACGCCGACGAGCGCGACTGGTTCCGGCTCCTGTCCACGGTCCAGGGGGTCGGCGCGAAGATGGCGCTGGCGATCCTCTCGGTGCTCTCGCCCGGACAGCTGATCCAGGCAATCGCCGCCCAGGACAAGACCCAGCTGACCCGGGCCAGCGGGGTCGGCCAGAAGCTGGCGGCCCGGATCGTCACCGAGCTCAAGGACGAGGCGGGCGGCCTGGTCCTGAAGCCGGCGGCGCCGGCCGGCGCCGCCGAGTCCGGCACGGCGCCGGAACTGGGCCAGGCTGCAGAGGACGCGGTCTCCGCCCTGGTCAACCTCGGCTACCAGCGCGGCGACGCCTTCGGCGCGGTGGCCAGGGCGAGCGGCCGGCTCGGCGGGGACCTGGCGCTCGAGTCCCTGGTCAAGGAAGGGCTGAAGGAGCTCTCGTCATGACCCCGGCACGCCCCGTGACGGCCGAGCTTGCCGCCGGTGACGCGGAAACCGAGGTCTCGCTCCGCCCCGGCAGCCTCGCCGAGTTCACCGGCCAGCTTCAGCTGCGCGAGAATCTGGCGGTCTTCATCGAGGCCGCCCGGACGCGCGGCGACGCCCTGGACCATGTGTTATTTTTCGGGCCGCCGGGGCTCGGCAAGACCACCCTGGCGCAGATCGTCGCCCGGGAAATGGGGGTCGGCTTCCATGCCACCTCGGGGCCGGTGATCGGGCGCGCCGGCGACCTCGCTGCGATCTTAACCAATCTTCAACCGCGCGACGTCTTGTTCATCGACGAGATTCACCGCCTGAGCGCGGCGGTCGAAGAGATTCTCTATCCGGCCATGGAGGACTTCCAACTGGATCTCGTCATTGGCGAGGGACCCGGCGCGCGGTCGGTCCGCATCGATCTGGAACCCTTCACCCTGGTCGGCGCAACGACCCGATCCGGCCGCATCACCACGCCGCTGCGCGAACGCTTCGGCATTCCGCTCAGGCTGAACTTCTACCTGCCGGAGGAACTCAGGCAGATCGTGCAGCGGGGCGCGCGGGTCCTGAAGATGGAGCTGACCCCGGAAGGGGCGCTGGAGATCGCCCGGCGTTCGCGCGGCACGCCGCGGGTGGCTGGTCGCCTGCTGCGCCGGGTGCGGGATTTCGCCGCGGTCGCCGGCAGCGGGGTCGTCGACGCCGAGGTGGCCGACGCGGCGCTGCGGCGCCTCGACGTCGATCAGCGGGGCCTGGACGCCATGGACCGGCGCTACCTCGGCTGTATCGCCGGCAGCTACGAGGGCGGCCCGGTCGGGGTGGAGACCCTGGCCGCCGCCCTGTCCGAGCAGCGCGACGTGCTCGAGGAGGTGATCGAGCCCTACCTGATCCAGCAGGGACTGCTGCAGCGCACGCCACGGGGCCGCATGCTGACTGCGGGCGGCTACGGCTATCTAGGCCTCGAGCGGCCGGCCGGGGCCGGGCAGTTCGACCTCCTGGCCGAGGGCACACCGGGCGACGACGCGGAGACCTCGGCGTGACCGGGACCTCGGGCCGGATTGAGGACGGCGAGCATATCCTGCCGGTGCGGATCTACTACGAGGACACGGACACGGGCGGCATCGTCTACTACGCCAACTACCTGCGCTTCGCCGAGCGGGCGCGGACCGAGATCCTGCGCCTCGCCGGCGTCGAGCAGCGCAGCGTCGCGCGGGAGCGGGGCGTGGTCTTCGCGGTGCGGAACGTTTCCGCCGACTACCGAAAGCCCGCCTACCTGGACGACCTGCTGGAGGTCCGCTCCCGGCTGACCCGCCTCGGCGCCGCCTCGATGGACGCGGTACAGACCATCGCCCGCGCCGGCACGCCGCTGGTCGAGATGAAGGTCGGGATCGCCTGCGTCGGGCAGGACGGCCGGCCGGTTCGGATCCCGGCCGATCTCCGCGACGCCCTCAGCGCATTTGTTCCAAGCGAAGAGCGCCGGCGCGACGCCGGCCGAAACGGAAATGGACCTTAGCCATGGAGACTGAAGCCGTTGAATCGGTCGATCTGGGCGGCAGCCTCGATCACGGCCTGACCATCTGGGGCCTATTTCTCGACGCCGACATCGTCGTGAAGGCCGTGATCGTCATCCTGATCCTGGCCTCGTTCTGGAGCTGGGCGATCATCTTCGAGAAGGCCGTGCGCATCCGGCGCCTGCGCAGCCTCGCCAACCGCTTCGAGGACACCTTCTGGTCGGGCGGTTCCCTGGACGAGCTCTACGAGGAGCTGGACCAGCACCCGCCGGACCCCATGTCGGCCATCTTCGTCTCGGCCATGCGCGAGTGGCGCCGCTCGCGGGCCGCGGTCTCGGCCACCGCCGGGCGCCTCCGGGCCGGCCTGCAGCAGCGCATCGAGCGGGTCATGGACATCACCCTCGGCCGCGAGATGCAGCGCCTGGAACGCCATATGATATTCCTCGCCTCGGTCGGCTCGGCGGCCCCCTTCATCGGCCTGTTCGGCACCGTCTGGGGCATCATGAACGCCTTCACCTCGATCGCGGCGGCCAAGAATACGACGCTGGCCGTGGTCGCGCCCGGCATCGCCGAGGCGCTCTTCGCCACCGCGCTCGGGCTGGTCGCGGCGATCCCGGCGGTGATCGGCTTCAACAAGCTGTCGACCGACCTGGGCCGCTACGCCGCGCGGCTCGAGGCCTTCGCCGGCGAGTTCACGGCGATCCTCTCGCGACAGCTCGACGAACAGGACTGAGCCATGGCCGGCAGCTTCACCTCACGCGAACGACGCAGCGGCACGCGCGGCCGCTACCGCCCGATCAGCGAGATCAACGTCACGCCCTTCGTCGACGTCATGCTCGTGCTGCTCATCGTCTTCATGGTGACCGCCCCGCTCTTGACCGTGGGCGTGCCCGTCGACCTGCCGAAGACCCAGGCCAAGGCGCTTTCGCAGCCCGAGGAGCCTCTGGTCATCTCGATCAACAACCAGGGCGCCGTCTTCATCCAGGAGGATCCGATCGAGATCGAAAAGCTGGTGCCGCGCCTGGTCGCCATCACCGACAACAAGCCGGACACCCGGATCTACCTGCGCGGCGACCGTGCGGTCGACTACGGGCGCATCATGGAAGTGATGACCCGGGTCAACACGGCGGGCTTCACGCGCCTGGCGCTGGTCTCGGAGCTGCCGCGCAAGGGAAAGCGGAACTGATCGCGGAACGGCTCGATGGGACGCGCGGCGCTCTATTCCGGACTGCTCCACCTGACGGTGATCCTCGTCCTCGTGGTGGGATTGCCGTCGCTGGTGTCCGTGGAGGACGTGCCGCCGCCGATCCCCGTCGAGCTGGTGTCGCTCGCCGAGGAGGACAGCCCGCCGCCCAAGCCGGAGCCCAAGCCGGTCGAGGCGAAGCCGCAGCCCCGCCCGGAACCGAAGCCGGAACCCGACCCGGAGCGGCCCACGGTGCCGGCCAATCTGCCGAAGCCGGCGCCCGAGCCCGCGCCGGTCCCCGAGCCCGAACCGGAGGAGCTCGCGGTGCCCAAGCCCGACGACCAGCCGGCGCCGGAGGCGATCGCGGAACCCGAGAAGGCGCCGCCGCCCAAGCCGCCGAGCAAACCGAAGATCAAGGCCACGGTGCGCGCCAAGCCCGAGCCGAAGAAGGAAGAGGAAGACCGCTTGACGACGATCCTGCGCAACGTGGACAAGATGCGCAGACAGCAGAGCCCCGCCGAGGAGACCCCGGCAACGGCAACCCAGACCGCCGAGCAGCCGCCGACCAGCCGGATCGAGCAGGCGACGCTGGCGCGCCTGATCGCGAGCCAGATGGCGCGCTGCTGGCGGATCGATCCCGGCGCGCGCGCCGCCGAGAACCTGGTCATCGTGATCCGGGTCACACTGGACCGCTCCGGCGAGGTGATGCGCATTGACTTCGTCGAGGAGGACCGCTTCACGAGCGACGCTTTCTACCGCAGCGCGGCCGAGAACGCCCGGCGGGCGATTCTGGAGTGCGCGCCCTTCGATCTGCCGACCAAGAAGTATGACGTTTGGCGCGAGATGACCCTTCGCTTCGATCCGGCCAGGATGTTCGGAGGCTGACCGGTGAAAAACGTACGTACAGACCTCAGATTGAACTCAACCAGCAGAAACGAGTCATGAGAGCAATGAAACGACTTCAAGGCGTTCTTTTCGCGGCCGCCTTCTGCGCCGCCGGGCTCCTCGCGGCGTCCGGGCCGGCGCGGGCCCAGCTCTTCGTCGACATCACCGAGGGCTTCGTCGATCCGCTGCCGATCGCGGTGACCAGCTTCTACGCGGCGGACGGCGAAGAGCGGAACACCGGCAGGTCGATCGCCGAGGTGATCTCGGCCAACCTGGAGCGCTCGGGGCTGTTCCGGCCGATCGACCAGGCGGCCTTCACGCAGAACGCCGAGAGCCTGCTGAAGGGCCCGCGCTTCGGTGACTGGCGCGTGATCAACGCCCAGGCCCTGGTTCAGGGCAGCCTCGAGATGCAGAACGACGGCCGGCTCCGAGTCGAGTTCCGCCTGTGGGACGTCTTCGCGGAGGAGAACATCGCCGGCTTCGCGTTCTTCACCACCCCGTCCAACTGGCGCCGGGTCGCCCACATCATCACCGACGTGATCTACAAGCGCCTGACCGGCGAAGACGGCTACTTCGACACCCGGATCGTCTACGTCGCGGAGAGCGGCCCCCAGAATCGCCGGACCAAGCGGCTCGGCATCATGGACCAGGACGGCGAGAACCACCGCTTCCTCACCGACGGCAACGAGCTCGTCCTGACCCCGCGCTTCTCGCCGACCACCCAGGAGATCACCTACCTGTCCTACATCGGCGAAATCCCGCGGGTCTACCTGTTCAACCTGAACACGGGTCAGCAGGAGGTGCTGGGCGACTTTCCCGGCATGACCTTCGCCCCGCGCTTCTCGCCCGACGGCAACAAGGTCATCATGAGCCTGGCCGAGAACGGCAATTCCGACATCTACACCATGGATCTGCGGACCCGGAAGGTCAGGCGGCTGACCAACCACCCGGCAATCGACACCTCGCCGTCCTTCTCGCCCGACGGCCGTCAGGTCGCCTTCAACTCGGACCGGGGCGGCAGCCAACAGATCTATGTCATGGATGCCGACGGCAGCAACGTACACCGGATCAGCTTCAACCAGGGCCGCTACGCGACCCCGGTGTGGTCGCCGCGCGGCGACCTGATCGCCTTCACGCGCATGTCGGGCGGCGAGTTCTACATCGGCGTCATGCGTCCGGACGGTAGTGGTGAACGGATGTTAACCAACGGATTTCTGGTCGAGAGCCCGACCTGGGCGCCCAACGGGCGCGTACTCTCCTTCTTCCGGCAGACGCCGGCGGACTCCCGAGGACGGCTGACCAGCAAGGTCTATACCATTGATCTGACCGGGTTTAACGAACGGGAGGTGGTGACCCCGATCGACGCCTCGGACCCGGCTTGGTCCCCCTTGATTCCCTAGGGGAGCGCCGTTATAGTCCGCTGGCCTGCGCGCGGCAGGAGGCCCGGAGTCGAGATCATTTCAGCTGTCGCGACCGCCTCTACTTACCGGAGACATCCAGCAAATAGGGACCTTACCAACTAGGCCCAGGGGGACCGATTTAGAGGCATCGGCCCGGGGGGCTTGTCTTGAGAGGGCAAAACATGCGCTTTAAGCTTCTCAGTGTGTTCGCCGCCATGCTCCTCGTGGCGGGCTGCGAGACCGCACCGCAAGAGACCACCGAAGGTGCAGCAACGACCACGATCACGCCGTCTGCACCGCCTCGGACACCGGAAGCCGAGTCGGACCAGGAGAACCTCCTGATCAATGTCGGCGACCGGATCTTCTTCGACTTCGACAAGTACGACCTCAAGCCCGAATCCCAGGAGACGTTGCAGAAGCTGGCGGCCTGGATGGAAGAGCGGCCGCGCACGACCATCACGATCGAGGGTCATGCCGACGAGCGGGGCACGCGCGAGTACAACCTGGCCCTGGGTGAGCGCCGTGCCAACGCGGCGCGCGACTACCTCATGGCGCTCGGCGTTTCCGGCGGGCGGGTCCTGACGATCAGCTACGGCAAGGAGCGCCCCGCCGTGCTCGGCTCCAACGAAGCTGCCTGGGCCCAGAATCGGCGCGACGTCTTCGTCGTTAACTAAGGGTTAAGGCCCTCCGATCTTGTCGTCTTGAGCCCGCTCCGAGACGCGCTCCGACGCGCGTCCCGGAGCGGGTTTTTCAACAGGGCACCCGTACCAGCGCCCACCCGGCCGCGCGCCGCCGCCGGGACGGCGCCTTTTTGCCCCGGCCGCCACATTTGTGCCAAGAAACTGAGGCATAAACGCGCGGTTTTCTGTTCCGCAAGTATCCGAGCCACGCCATGAACGTAGGGTCCAACAAACCCGCTTCGTCTTTGGGCGGGAGCCGGCGCCACGCGGCTCTCCGCGCGTTCTCGCCCTTGCTCCTGGTCCTGGCGCTGAGCGCGCCGCCCGGCGCCGCTGTCGCCCAGGACGGCGACGTCAAGACCCTGATGGACCGAGTGACCCGGCTGCAGACCGAGCTGACCACGCTGCAGCGCTACATCTATCAAGGCAAGGAACCACCGGCTGAGCTGGCGCCCGGCGGCGGATCCGAGACCCAAGCGGCCCGGCTCGAGGTACGCCTTGCGCAGCTCGAGACCGAGCTGCGCAGCCTGACGGGCCAGATCGAGGAGCAGAACTTCAAGATCCTGCAGTTCGGCAAGAGGCTCGACAAACTGGTGGCCGATATCGACGTACGCTTGCAGCGTCTCGAAGGCGGCGCTGTCGCGCCCGCAGAGCAGGGCGCCAGCGCAGCCGGCGAGGCGCCTGCTCCGGCCTCGGCCGCACAGGGCGCCGCCGCCCAGGGCGAGACACGCCAGGTCGCCAAGCTCGACTCGGGGGCGACTCCGGAAGAGCAGTACGAGTACGCGTTCGGCCTGCTCAGCCGCAACGACTACGACGGCGCAGAGCGGGTATTGAGCGCCTTTCTGGAGCAGTACCCGGCCGACAAGCTGGCGGGCAACGCGAAGTACTGGCTCGGTGAGACGTACTACGTACGGGGCCGCTACACCGAGGCCGCGATTACCTTCGCGGAAGGCTACGAATCCTACCCGGACAGCGTGAAGGCGCCGGACAACCTGCTGAAGCTGGGAAAGTCCCTGGCCGCACTCGGCCAGACCGAGGACGCCTGCGGCACCTTTGCCGAGCTCCACGCGCGCTACGGCTCGGCCTCCTCGACCATCCTCCAGCAAGCCAAGAACGAGCAGAAGAAGCTGTCCTGCCCGTGACCGCGGGCGCGTGTTGCGGCGCCGTGGCGGCGCAGCCGGCCCCCGTCTCGTGACCGGGACGGCGACAGGCGCGCTCTCGGCGGCCGAGGTGGAGCGGCTGATGGCGGCCTTCGCGCCCTTCGAGCCGCGGCCTCTGATCGCCGCCGCGGTCTCCGGCGGCGCCGACAGCATGGCGCTGGCGGTCCTCTTGCAGGCCTGGGCCCTGGAGCGGGATGGCCGCATCCTGGGGCTGGTGGTTGACCACGGGCTGCGCCCCGGCTCCGCTGAAGAGGCCGCGGAGGTCCAGACCCGGCTGGAAGGACTCGGCCTCGAGGCCCGGGTTCTGACCGCGACCGGGCCGGCCGCCGAGTCGAACCGCCAGGCCTCGGCCCGCGAGGCGCGCTACCGGCTCCTGCTCGGCGAATGCAGACAGCGGGGAATCCTGCACCTCGCGCTTGCCCACCACCGCGAGGATCAATCCGAGACGATGCTGCTCCGGCTCGCGCGGGGCAGCGGACTCGACGGCCTCGCGGCCATGCCGGCGCTGCGCGAGACACCCGAAGCCCGCCTGATCCGTCCCTTTCTGGCCGTGCCGCGGGCCCGCCTGCGCGCCACCCTCGAGCTGCACGGCGTCACCTGGATCGAGGATCCCTCGAACCGGGACGAGAGCTTCGACCGCGTCCGCCTGCGCCGGCTCGGGCCGGACCTCGCCGCCGCCGGCCTCGACGCCGGGCGCCTGGCCGGCGCGGCCTGCAACCTCGGGCGGGCGCGCGGCGCGCTGGAGCGCACGACACACCGGCTGCTGGCGGAAGCCGTGACCCTGGACCCGGCGGGCTTCGCGTGGCTCCGGCCCGAGATCTTCGGCGCGGCCTCGGAAGAAGCGGCTCGGCGCGCCCTGGGACGCATCCTCGCCGTGCTGGGGGGATCGGTCTATCCGCCGCGGGGCGCGTCTCTGGACCGCCTGCTGGCCGCCCTGCGGGGCGGCACGGCGAAGGGCGCGACCCTGGCCGGCTGCCGGGTTGCTCAGCGCCGTGGCAAGCTGCTGGTCGCGCGGGAGACCCGAACGCTGCCCAGCCGGCCGATCCGTCCCGGCGAGCGCCTGCGTTGGGACGGCCGCTTCGAGATCGGGCTGCGCGGCGGGGCGGCGCCAGGCCTCCCGGGTCTGCACGTCGGTCCCCTGGGCCGCGACGGCTGGCAGGAGATCTCCCGGAGCGTGGGCCGGACGGAAGCTGCGCGCATCCCGCCGCTGGCCAGACCAGGGTTGCCGGCGCTGCGAGACGGGCGTGGCGTCCTGGCCGTTCCCCATGTTAGATTTGAGAGGTCGGGCGCGGCGGCCGGCGGCGCTTCTCTGGATTGCCGCTTCGCGCCTGATTTGGCCTTGACTCAGGTCCATTTTACAGTTGCTTAGGTGGCGCGGCCGCTTATCTCTAAGAGGAGCCCTGGGGTAGGGTTAAGATACAGGACGGCAGACAGCGGCGCGGCGCGGACAAGGTGGAAGGGACGATATCGTGAATTTCAGTCGCAATGCAGTGCTCTGGATCTTCATCGTTCTGCTTTTGTTTCTGCTGTTCAATCTGTTCCAAGGCACCTCGACGCGGGGGCCGGCGACGCCCCTCAAGTTCTCTGATTTCGTCCAGGATACCCGCAACGGCCAGATCCGCGATGTAACCATACAGGGCCAGCACATCACCGGTCATTTCTCCGACGGCCGCCAGTTCCAGACCGAAGCGCCCCTGGACCACGATCTCGTGCCGACGCTCCTCGAGAATGGCGTGGCGATCACCGTGTCGCCGGAAGACGACGTCAACCCGCTGCTCTCGATCCTGATCTCCTGGTTCCCGATGCTGCTCTTGATCGGCGTCTGGATCTTCTTCATGCGCCAGATGCAGTCGGGCGGTGGCAAGGCCATGGGTTTCGGCAAGAGCCGCGCGCGGCTGCTGACCGAGAAGCTGGGACGCGTCACCTTCGACGACGTGGCCGGCATCGACGAGGCCAAGACTGAGCTGGAGGAGATCGTCGAGTACCTGCGCGATCCCCAGAAGTTCCAGCGCCTGGGCGGCAAGATCCCCAAGGGCTGTCTCCTGGTCGGCCCGCCGGGCACCGGCAAGACGCTGCTCGCGAGGGCGATCGCCGGCGAGGCGAACGTGCCGTTCTTCACCATTTCCGGCTCGGACTTCGTCGAGATGTTCGTCGGCGTCGGCGCCAGCCGCGTGCGTGACATGTTCGAGCAGGGCAAGAAGAACGCGCCCTGCATCATCTTCATCGACGAAATCGACGCGGTCGGCCGCCACCGCGGCGCCGGCCTGGGCGGCGGCAACGACGAGCGCGAGCAGACGCTGAACCAGCTGCTGGTCGAGATGGACGGCTTCGAGGCCAACGAGGGCGTGATCCTGATCGCCGCGACCAACCGGCCCGACGTGCTCGACCCGGCCCTGCTGCGCCCCGGCCGCTTCGACCGCCAGGTCGTCGTGCCGAACCCGGACATCCTCGGCCGCGAGCGCATTCTGAAGGTTCACATGCGCAAGGTGCCGCTGGCGCCCGACGTCGAAGCGCGGACCATCGCCCGCGGCACGCCGGGCTTCTCCGGCGCCGACCTGGCCAACCTGGTCAACGAGGCCGCCCTGCTCGCGGCCCGCGCGGGCAAGCGGGTGGTCACCATGGCCGACTTCGAGGCGGCCAAGGACAAGGTGCTGATGGGCTCCGAGCGGCGCTCCATGGTGATGTCCGAGGAGGAGAAGGCGCTGACCGCCTATCACGAGGCCGGGCACGCCCTGGTCGGTCTCCACGTCCCGGGCAACGATCCCCTGCACAAGGTGACGATCATCCCGCGCGGCAGGGCGCTCGGCGTCACCATGAACCTGCCGGAGAAGGACCGCTACGGCTGGAAGCACGCCGAACTGACCGCCAAGCTGGCGATGATGTACGGCGGCCGAATCGCCGAGGAGCTGATCTACGGCAAAGAGAACGTCACCACCGGCGCCAGCAACGACATCCAGCAGGCGACCAACATGGCGCGCGCCATGGTCACCGAGTGGGGCATGAGCGACAAGCTCGGCCGCCTGCGCTACGTCGACAACCAGGAAGAGATCTTCCTCGGCCACTCGGTGGCGCGCAGCCAGACGATCTCCAGCGAGACCCTGGAGATGATCGACCAGGAGATCCGGCGCATCATCGAAGAGGCCGAGACCACGGCGCGCAAGGTCCTGACCGACAACATCGACGACCTGCACAAGCTGGCCAAGGGCCTGTTAGAGTACGAGACCCTGAGCGGCCCCGAGGTCGACGCGATCCTCAACGACGAGCCGATCGACCGCTCGGACCAGACCGGCACGACGGGCGAGAGTGGCCGCCGCTCCTCGGTCCCCTCGAGCGGCAAGCCCGCCCGCGGAGAGGGCAAGGAAGGCCCGGGCGGCCTGGAACCGGAGCCGCAGCCCGAGAGCTAGCGCGGCAACCGGATTGGCGGACGACAAGGAGGCCCCGCCCTCGAGCGGGGCCTCGTACTTTCCTGCAACGCAGGCTTTTCAGCCCCCGGACGGGGGCGGATTGTCAATCCGAGGCCAGCAGGGCATGAACGAACCGCGCCCTCCGCGTCAGGCGTCCCTCTACATCAGACCCATGAGCCCGGACTGCGCATTGGTTGGACAACCCGGCGCGGCCATGCTGGCCGGCGGTCCGCTAGGCTTCGCTCTTTGCGAGCTGGTCCAGCGGGACGGCGCTGCGGCAACAGCGAAAGAGGTTCTAGCGCTCGACGGGATCGCCGCGCGGCTGGCCGACCTCGACGCTGAAAAAGCCGCGGCAGGTCGGGCCTGGCTCAAGAACCTGAGCGGGCCCCGTCCCGACTTCGCCGGCCTGGCCATGACCGAGCCGCAGATCATGGGGGTGATCAACGTCACCCCGGACAGCTTCTCCGACGGCGGCGACCGCTTCGATGGCGGGCGCGCGGTCGAGGATGGCCTCGCCATGATGGCGGCCGGCGCCACGATCCTCGACGTCGGCGGCGAGTCGACCCGACCCGGCGCCGAGCCTGTGACCGAGGCCGAGGAGCTGCGCCGCGTGGTGCCGGTCGTCCGGGCTCTTGCCGACCAGGGCGCGCGGGTCTCGATCGACACCCGCCATCCCGCCGTCATGGCCGAGGCGCTCGGCGCAGGAGCGGCCATCGTCAACGACGTCACCGCGCTGACCGGACACCCCGACAGCCTGGACCTGGTGGCCGAGGCCGGTGTCCCGGTGGTCCTGATGCACATGCAGGGCGAGCCGCAGACCATGCAGGCGAGCCCACGCTATGACCATGCGGCGCTCGACGTCTTCGACTACCTGGCAGCCCGCGTGGCGGCCTGCGAGGAAGCCGGCGTCGCGCGGGCGCGGATCGCGGTCGATCCTGGTATCGGGTTCGGCAAGACCCTGGCGCACAACCTGGAGATCCTCTCCCACCTTTCCATGTTCCACGGACTCGGCTGCCCGATGCTGCTCGGCGTCAGCCGCAAGAGCTTCATCGCCAAGATCGCCGGCGATCTGGCGCCGAAGGAGCGGCTACCCGGCTCCCTCGCGGCGGCACTTGCCGGCGTGAAACAGGGCGTCCAACTGCTGCGGGTCCACGACGTGGCCGAGACAGTCCAGGCTCTCGCGGTGTGGCGGGCGGTCGAGAAAGCGGCACCGTGATCCGCCGAGGGGGATCCCGTGTGAGCGCCTTAGCCTTATTGTAAGTCCTGTGAGAGACGATCGATGGATTGGCTGAATGCTTTCGAGGGGATCGCCCCTCGATGCCCGCCCCCCGACAGAGCGCCTTCTTTCGGGCAAACTCGGGCGCTATGCAACGATAAGCCTTGGAACCGCGCGGCGGATCGACTAAGCGTCAGGTGCCGCCCGGGCGTTCGCCACGGCGCGCACTTCAGGAAAGCGGATTGAGCGGCCCATGACACGACGGCTTTTCGGGACGGACGGGATTCGGGGACAGGCCAACAGCGAGCCGATCACCCCGGAGACGGTCCTCAAGGTCGCCATGGCTGCCGGTACGGAGTTCCTCCGCGGACAGCACCGGCACCTGGTGGTGATCGGCAAGGACACGCGGCTCTCGGGCTACATGCTGGAGCCTGCGCTGGCCGCCGGCTTCACCGCGGTCGGCATGGACGTGGTCTTGCTCGGCCCACTGCCCGCGCCTGCGGTCGGCATGCTGACGCGGTCGCTGAGAGCCGATCTGGGTGTCATGATCTCGGCCTCGCACAACCCCTACTATGACAACGGGATCAAGCTGTTCGGCCCGGACGGCTACAAGCTCTCCGACGAGGTGGAGCAGCGGATAGAGGCCCGCATGGCGGACGGCGTGTCGCAGCACCTCGCCGCCGCCGACCGCCTGGGCCGGGCCCAGCGGATGGAAGACGGCGTGGGCCGCTACATCGAGTTCGTCAAGAGCGCCTTTCCCCGCCACCTGCGCCTGGAAGGCCTGAAGATCGTCGTCGACTGCGCCAACGGCGCCGCCTACCGCGTGGCCCCGACCGTGCTCTACGAACTGGGCGCCGAGGTGGTACCCCTGGCGGTCGACCCGGACGGCTTCAACATCAACCACGACTGCGGCGCCACCGCGCCGCAGCGCATGCAGGAAGCCGTGGTTGAGAACGGCGCCCACCTCGGCCTGGCCCTCGACGGCGACGCCGACCGCCTGATCGTGGCGGACGAGCGCGGCCAACTGATCGACGGCGACCAGTTGCTGGCCCTGATCGCCGGCTCCTGGCAGGACCAGGAGCGGCTGACGGGCGGCGGGATCGTCGGCACCGTAATGTCCAACCTCGGGCTGGAACGGTTCCTCACGAGCCGGGGGCTCGCCCTCGTGCGGACGCCGGTCGGCGACCGCTACGTCGTCGAGACGATGCGGCGCGACGGCTACAACCTGGGCGGCGAGCAGTCCGGCCACATCATCATGTCCGACTATTCGACCACCGGGGACGGCATGATCGCGGCGCTCCAGATGCTGGCGGTCCTGGTCGGCGCCGAACGCAGCGCCGGCGAGGTGATGCAGGTCTTCGAACCGCTGCCCCAGCTTCTGCGCAACGTGCGCGTCGCCGACGCCGCTGCCCTGCTTCAGGACCCCGGCGTCAAGGCCGCGATCGCCAAAGGCGAATCCGGACTCGGCGGCAACGGCCGGCTGCTCATCCGCAAGTCAGGCACCGAGCCGGTGATCCGCATCATGGCGGAAGGCGAGGACCAGGATCTGATCGGCCGGGTCGTCGAGGAGATTGCCCGGACAATCTCTCAAGCGAGCGCCCAATCTGGCGACGACCGCCAGGCCGCGGTCGCCCAGGGCGCCAGTCGGCGATGATGGCGCGCGTCCTGATCGTAGCCGGCTCGGATTCGGGCGGCGGCGCCGGCATTCAGGCCGACATCAAGACCGTTACCGCGCTGGGCGGCTACGCGGCGACCGCCGTGACCGCCCTGACCGCACAGAACACCCGGGGGGTGACCGGCGTTCTGCCGGTCGAGCCCGCCTTCATCCGCGAACAGATGGAGCGGGTCATCGAGGATATCGGGGTCGACGCGGTCAAGACCGGCATGCTGCACGACTCGCCGGTCATCGAGGCGGTCGCCGACGTGCTGGCGCCTCTGGCCGACCAGGTGCCCATCGTCGTCGATCCCGTCATGGTGGCGCAGAGCGGAGACAGCCTGATCACCCCGGAGGCGGTGGCGACCCTGAAGCGCTGCCTGCCCGTGATCGCGACCCTGCTGACACCCAACATCCCCGAGGCCGAGCGCCTTACCGGCCTGGAGATCAAGACCGTCGACGATATGCGAAAAGCGGCCGAGATGCTGCTCACCACGGGCTGCCGCAACGTCCTTCTCAAGGGCGGCCACCTCGAAGGCGATACCGTGGTCGATGTCCTGGCAACGGAAGACGGCCTCAAGCTGTTCGAAGACGCGCGGATCGAGACCACCAGCCTCCACGGCACGGGTTGCACGCTGGCATCCGCAACCGCCACCGGGCTGGCCCAGCAGCTCCCACTGCGCCGCGCCGTGATGCGCGCCCGGGCCTACCTGCGCGAGGCGATCAGGACCGCGCCGGGTCTGGGCGGCGGGAGCGGCCCGCTCAACCACGGGCACACCGTGCAGCCCTTTACGGTCTAGCCCTCGACAGGCCGTGCCTCAGTGCCAGGAGCGCCGGCAGCACGATCAGAACAGACAGCATGGTCAGGCCGATCGAAATGGTCAGCAGCTCGCCCATGCTGGCCATGCCCTTGTGGCTCGAGGTCGCCAGGGCGCAGAAGGAGCCGATCGTCGTAAGCGCGCTGAACAGGACTGCGCGCGGCGTCGAGGTGTACATCAGCGCCCGCCCACTCGCGGCCCCACGCGCCTCGTCGCGGCTCCGGGCGACCATGTGAATTCCACCCGCCACGCCGAGGCCGAACAGCAGCGGCAGGACGATCACGTTGGCGAAGTTGAACGGCCGCCCGAGGACGACCGTCGCGGCGATGGTCAGGAGTGCGGCCAGGGTAAGCGGCGCCAGCACCAACAGGCTGTCGCGCAGGTTCCTCAGTCGCCAGAGCAGGAGCAGCGTGATCAGCAGCAGTGCGGTCCCGGCGGCCTGCAGGAAGGCGTCGACGACCGCCCTGCCGGCCGCCGTGATGATCATGGGCGCACCGGTCGCCTGCGGGGCGACGGCGCTCACCACGTCGACGAAACGCGTCCGCTCGTCCCGCTCGCGCAGGTTCTCGGCCGGGAACACCTCGAGCAGGCTGCGCCCGTCGGCCGTCAGCTTTCGGGCCTTGAGGGCCTCCGGCAGCGCGTCCACGTCGACGGGTTCAGCGGTGATGGCCTCGGCGAGCGCCGTCAAGCGCCCGGGCAGGTAACCGAGCAGCAGGGTCTCGAGCCGCGCCAGGTTCGCCGGGGTCGGGTCCAATCGGCTCAGGGCGTCGGCGAGCCGCGTCGCCGCCGGCAGGTCGGGCAGGCCGGCGAGCCCCGTCACGGCGGCCTTGAGCGCCTCGAAATCCGCGCGCCGCGCGCTCGGCTCCTTGTCGCCGACCGGAGCGCCCGCGCCGGCCAGCGCGCCGCCCAGGAAGAAGGCCATCTCGTCGATCACGGCGAGCTTGTCGTCCTGCTGCTCCGGGACGAAGTTGAGCAGGGTCTCCGTGCGCCCGACCTCGGGTAGCGTCGCCAGCTCTCCGGCGAGCGCGACCGAGGACTCCAGGTTCTCGGTCAGGATCTTCACGGCATAGGGCTCGATGCGGGGGTCGTCCAGCGTCTCCAGGAGCGTCCGCACCGAGGGACTGTCGGGATCGCGCAGGTTGAGCGGATCGTCGTCGAAGCGGGCGAAAGGGACCGCCAGCAACGCCACAATGCCCAGAAGAAGCGCAACGCCGACGATGACCTTGGCGCGGCGCTCGAGCACGACCTGCAGATGGATGCCGACGCGGCTCGGCTTGTGCGCCGCCGCGAGGCGGGGCGGAAAAAGCGCGAAGAGCGCCGGCAGCACGGTGAGGTTGGCGAACAGCGCAATGAACATTCCCGCCCCTGAGATCAGGCCCAGCTCCGACAGGCCCCGATAGGTCGTCGGCAGGAAGGACAGGAAGCTGATCGCCGCCGCCAGCGCGGTCAGGGCGAGAGGCCCGCCGACTGTGCCCGCGGCCGCCTTCAGCGCCGCCGGCACGTCGGCGCCGTGCAGCATCTCCTCTTCGACCCGGAGCGCGAAGTGAATGCCGAAATCGACACTGAGCCCGATGAACAGCACGGCGAAGGCCACGGAGATCAGGTTCAGCTCCCCGACCGCCACCGCGGCGAAGAGCGCGGTCCAGCAGAGACCGATCAGCAGCGTCGTCAGCGTGACCCCGACGAGCCGCAGGGAGCGCAGGCCGATGCCGAGAAGAATCGTCACCAGGACCAGGGAGAGCAGGCCGACCAGGCCGATGCCTTCCTGCACGGTCTTCAGCTCGTCCTGCAGCATGACCGGGTCTCCGGTGATCCGCACCCGCAGATCCGGCTGGGAAACGAGGTCGAGCTCGGCGACCAGCGCGCGAATGCCCCCGATGGCCGCGCGGGCCGGCTCCAGCGTGGAAAAATCGAGCACCGGAGAAACCACGATCAGGCGCCGGTTGGCGGGGACCGCCGGGCTCTCCTCGGACAGCAGCGCCTGCCAGGAGAGCGGCCGCAGGCGGCCCTTTGCGAGGCCTTCGGCGCTGTCGGCCATGGCGGCCAGCGCGGGCCCCAGTTCGGCGCCGATCTCGTCGGCCGCCTCCCCGCCCGCCCCCTCCTCCAACGCCAGGCCGAGCACGGCCGCGAGCCCGCCCAGCGACAGGTCCTCGCTCAGCGCGGCCAACAGCGGTTGCGCCTCGGCCAGGCGGTCCGCCAGAGCGTGCAGCGCGTCCAGTTCGAGGTAGAGCAGGCCGTTGCGACGGAAGAACTCCTCGGCCTCGGGATAGAACACCGCCTGAAACAGGTCGGGGCGGGCGGCGAGGCCCTCGGCGAGCGCAGCGGCGGCCTCCTCGGCGCGCTCGGCGATCTCGCCCTCGACGACGATCAGGATCTCCTCGTCGAGCCGCGGAAAGGCCGCCTCCATGGCGTCGAGGTTGCGCCGGAACGGCAGCTCTTCCCAGAGCATGTCCTTGGTCGAGGTGTTGATCGCCAAGGTGTCCGCCGCGAAGAAGAGACCTCCGCCCGCGCTGAGGCAAGCTAGCAGGACGACCGCGAGAGCGGCGCGGTGGGCCAGCCCGACCCAAGCCGTCAAGAACCTGCGAGCCAATGGTTCCCCTTCCTGCGCCACGCTCCGGCTTCCTTCGTCCTCTCGCACCCTCGCAGGCCGCCAGAACCCGCGGTCTCCGCTTAAATCACTTGGCACCCTAGAGCAAGGTCGGGTCAGTTTGTCTTAACCTGAGCCGACTTGGCTCTAAACATCTGATCTAGCGCGGATTCACTCCGATTGGACGGACCTTCGACCGGCTCCCTTCGAACAGAGTCCGTACTTTGGCGGCCGACCGGCGAACACGACCTCGTCAATCCGGGATCCGGGCAGCGCGAACGCCTCTCATGCGCGCGCTATGCGACTCTCATGACGCAGGCTGTAGTAGTTGCCGACGAAGATCAACGCGGCGCCGAGCAGCACCACAGGATCGAAGACTTCATCATAGAGCACGAAACCGGCGGTGGCGACGATCGGCAAGCGAAGAAACTCGAACGGCATGATGAAGCTCGCGTCGGCCGCGGCCAGGGCGCGCGTCAGGCAGTAGTGGGCCGAGAGGCCGGTCACCGCCAGCAGGCAGAGCCACGGCCAGTGGTCCGCGTCGACCGGCGCCCAGACCAGGATCGAGGCCAGCGCGCCGAAGCCGGTCTGCATCAGCACCATGTAGAACACGATCGGCAGGGCCTGCTCGCTGCGGGTCAGCCATTTGGTCGCCGCGTTGGTCGCGCCGAAGCAGAAGGTGCAGGCCAGCATGATCAGGGCCCCGGCGCTGACCACGGAGAGCCCGGGGCGCAGGATCGCCAGGATCCCGGCGACGCCGAGGGCGAAGGCGATCCACCGTCCCCGGTTCATCCGCTCGCCGAGCAGCAGGACCGCGAGCAGGGCGCCCCAGATCGGCGTGGTGAACTCGATGGCCGAAACGGTCGCCAGCGGGAGCAGGGAGATGCCGATGATCCAGAACACCTGGCCGGCGAAGTGGATCACGTTGCGCAGGGTATGGCCCCAGATCCTGGTCGTCTTCAGTTGCGCCCAGTTCGGGCCGCCACCGGAGAACTGCACGATCGCCGCCAGGATCAGGACGCCCAGGGCGCTGCGGATGAACAGCATCTGGAAAGCGTGAAGATCGGCAGAGAGCTCGCGCACCGAGACGGCCATGATCGCGAAGGAGGTGAGAGCGCCCATCATCCAGGCGATCGCTGTGGCCGGATTGCCGCCGTGCTGCATTCTGCTTCCGGGAACGGGGGTCGAATTGGGAGCCGCAAGGTGGCACGCCGGAGGGACCGAAACCAGGGGGTTTCAGGCGGCGCGGGCGGAACTACCGGTCAGGCGCTCTCGCGCAGTTCTTCCGCAGCTTCAAGGTCGACCGACACGAGCTGGCTGACCCCGCGCTCGGCCATGGTCACCCCGTAGAGCCGGTGCATCCGGGCCATGGTGATGCGGTGGTGGGTGATGATCAGGAACCGGGTCTCGGCGCTGCGCGACAGCTCGTTCACCAGATCGCAGAAACGGTCCACGTTGGCGTCGTCGAGCGGCGCGTCGACTTCGTCGAGCACGCAGATCGGCGCGGGGTTGGTCAGGAAGACGGCGAACATCAGCGCCAGCGCGGTCAGCGCCTGCTCGCCGCCGGACAGCAGCGACAGGACCTGTAGCCGCTTACCGGGCGGGCTGGCCATGACTTCCAGCCCCGCGTCCAGGGGGTCTTCCGATTCGGTCAGCTTGAGGTGCGCCTTGCCGCCGCCGAACAGGCGGTGGAACAGTTCCTCGAAATGCCTGTTGACCTGGTCGAAGGCGGCCAGCAGGCGCTGGCGGCCTTCCTTGTTCAGGCTCGCGATGCCTTGGCGCAGTCGGGCGATGGCCGAGATCAGGTCGGCGCGTTCGCGCTGCATGTCGCCGATCTGGGTGTCGAGCTCGGCGGCTTCCTGCTCCGCGCGCAGGTTGACCGGGCCCATGTTCTCCCGTTCCCGCACCAGCCGTTCCAGCTTGGCCTGAACCTCGGCCTGGGCCGGCAGCTCCTGGCCCGGATCGATCCCGGCCTCCTCGAGCAGGCGGTCCAGGCCGCAGTTGAGCCGTTCGGCGGCCTTCTCCTTGACCGCGGTCAGTGCCTGGGTGCACTGCTCGAGACCGGCCTCGGCGCGGATCCGGTCTTCGCGGACGGCGGCGAGATCCTGCTCGACGCTCTTCAATCCGCGGTCGGCCTCCGCCAGGCGGGTCTCGCCCGCCACCAGGGCGTCGTCGGCGGCCTTGCGGCACTGGTCCGCGGCGCCGATCTGCTCGGCCAGCGCCTCGCGCTGCTGGACGATCTCGTCGGGCTTGCCCGACAGTTTCCGCAATTCTTCCTCGGCCTCGGCACGGCGCCCCGCCAGCGCTTCGAGGTGGGCGACCGAGTCGGTCGCGTGGCGCTTCCACGAGGAGGCTTCCGCGTCGATCGCCAGCAGCCGCTCGCCGCGGCTCCGCGCCGCGCGCTTCAGATGCTCGACCTCGGCCTGAGCCTCGGCCAGCTTGGCCCGGAGGCCGGCGAACTCGGCCCGGTCGGTCTCCAGCGCCGCTCTGGCCGCCGCGAGGTCCGGCTGGCCGTCGCGCTCGGTTTCGCAGGCCGCCAGCGCCCGGCGGCCTTCCGCCTGCTCGGCCGTCAGCCGCTCCGCCGTCTCCGCCAGACTCGCCAGGCGCTGGTCCGAGGAGGCCAGCCGACGCGACAGTCCCGCCTCCTCCTCGCGAAGCTTCTCCACCTCGGCGAAAGCCTGGTTGAAGCTCTGCCGCGCGGCACGCTCGGCGACCAGGGCCTGCTCGGCGCCTTCGCGCGCGCCCGCGGCGATCGTCTTCAGCGTCTCGATCTCGCGGTCCTGGGTTGGCAGGGCGGCGCGCAGCTCGGCGAGGCGGTTCAATTGGGCCAGGCGCGTCGCGGTCGTGCTCGGCGCCTCGGCCCGGGCGGCGAAGCCGTCCCAGCGCCACAGGTCACCCGCCTTGGTGACCAGGCGCTGGCCCGGCCGCAGCGCGGCCTGGAGCCGCGCCCCCGTCGCGAGGTCCGGCACCAGGCCGGTCTGCTCGAGGCGACGGGTGAGGACGGCGGAGCCAGAGACCCTGCGCGACAGCGGCTCGGCGCCTTCCGGGAGCGCCGACGGCGCCCCGTAGGGCGGCAGGGAACGCCAGGCGAGCGGCGCCGTCTCGTCGACCGGCGCGTGGAGGTCGTCGCCCAGAACCGCGCCCAGGGCGGTCTCGAAGCCGGCCTCGACCGAGATCGAGTCGAGCAGCGGCGCCCCCGACTCCGTGCGCTCCGGCACCAGCATCGAGGCAAGGGCCGCGCTCTCGGCGTCGAGCTTGGCGCGTTCCGACTCGGCCTTCTGCAGGGATTCACGCGCCGCGGCCTCCTCTTGGCGTGCGGTCGTCAGGGTCTCGGCGGCCTGATCGGCGCTGCCGCGCGCTTCGGCGAGGGCGGCCTCGAGCTCGGCCAGGCGCGACCGCAGCTGGGCGAGCGCCTCGCTCTCGGCCCGCGAGGCTTCCAGCTCGGCCCGCTCCGCCGCGGTCTCGTTGATCTGCCGGTCCAGACGCGTCAGGCGGTCGGTCACGTCCCGGTGCTGCCGTTCGAGCACGGCGGCCTGGGCTTCCTGCACGGCGATGGCGTTGGTCCGTTCCGCGACCCTGGCCTCGCACTCGGCGGCGGCGGTCTCGGCCACCGCCAGAGCGGCGTCGCTCGCCTGCCGCGTCTCGACCTCGTTGGCCTCGGCGTCGCGCAGCGATTGGCCCTCTTCGCTCAGTCGCTCCAGGGCGTCGGCGGCATCGGCCGCGAGGGACTTGGCCCGGGCCTGATCCTGTTCGATTTCGACCAAGTGCTGGCGGGCGCGCTCCTGGGCCTGGCGGACCTGGGACTCCTCCTTCTCCAGGGCCTCCCGCTCCAGGATCAGCTTCTGCAGCGCCGCACCCGCGGCGGCCGCGGCGGCGCGCAGGTCGGGCATTGCGGCGGCCGCCTCGGCCTGAACGGTCGCCGCCCGCCCCGCGTCTCCGGTCCGCGCGGCGACCTTCTCCTCCATCTCCGCCAGGGCTTCCCGCGCCTGTTCCAGCGCTTGTCGCGCCTGCTCCGCCTCCAGATGACAGGCCATCGCCTCGTGCCGCCGGATGTGCCCCGCCAGATTGCGGTAGCGGCTGGCCTGCCGCGCCTGCTTCTTGAGACCGCGCAGCTGGGTTTCGAGGGTCTCGATGACGTCGTCGAGCCGCTCCAGGTTGGTCTCCGCGGCGCGCAGCCGCAGCTCGGCCTCGTGGCGGCGGGAGTAGAGGCCCGTGATCCCGGCCGCCTCTTCGAGGAGCGCGCGCCGGTCGGTCGGCTTGGCGTTGATCAGAGCGCCGATGCGGCCCTGGCTGACCAGCGCCGTCGAGTGGGCCCCGGTCGAGGAGTCGGCGAACAGCAGCTGGACGTCGCGCGCCCGGACGTCGCGGCCGTTGACGCGGTAGTGGGACCCGTGACCCCGTTCGATGCGCCGGGTGACCGCGAGATCGTCCCAGTCGTTCAGGCCCGAGGGGGCGCCGCGGTCGCTGTTGTCGAGGCTGATCTCGACCTCGGCGATGTTGCGGGCCGGGCGCCCGGCGCTGCCCGCGAAGATCACGTCTTCCATCTCACCGCCGCGCATGCGTTTGGCCGAGGTTTCCCCCATGGCCCAGCGCAGCGCCTCGACAAGGTTGGACTTACCGCAGCCGTTCGGCCCGACGATGCCCGTCAGGCCGGTGTCGATAAAGATCTCGGTCGGATCGACGAAGGACTTGAAGCCCGCCAGACGCAACTTGGTGAACTGGACCACCGGCGGTCAGCTCCCCTCAACGCTTTCGACACTGCGGGCAACATCGAAGGTCGTCACGATTGGGTTTCGATCTCCTCTAGCAACGCCTCGAATTTCTTGGTCTCGAGCGAACCGCGAACCTTGCGTCCGTTGATGACGAAACTCGGCGTAGACTGAACGTCGAAGGTTTCCCGCGCCTTAAGCTGCTGCCGGAGGATCCGGTCCATCTCGGCGTTGTTCGAGATGCAACGATTGAAGGTCTGCTGGTCCATGCCGGCCAGGCGCGCGATCTGGGCCAGGGCCAGGGTCGGATCGGCCGCTCGGGCCCAGACCTGCTGGCCCTGGAACAGGGCGTTGAGGAAGCCGAAGTAGGCGTCGCCCTCGAGGCAGGTCGCCAGGGTGGCGGCGCGGAGCGCCAGGCCGTCGAGCGGATAGTCCCGGTAGACCAGGCGGGCCTTGCCGGTGTCGATCCAGTTCTTCTTGATCGTCGGCAGGGTGTCGAGGTGGAAGGTGGCGCAGTGGGGACAGGTCAGCGACGCGTACTCAATGATGGTGATCGGGGCGTCCGGCGCGCCCATGATGCGGTCACTCGGCAGGATTTCCGCGGCATCGGCCGCCGCCGTCAGCACGCCGAAAGGCGATAGAGGCGTCGCGGCGGCGGCGAAGCCCAGACCGCCAACCATCAGGATCTTCCTACGTTTCATCATTTCCCTACCATATGTTGTATGCTAGTTGCGAAGAGGGGACGTGACAAGCCTCGCATTCTACGGGCTTGAGCGCGCACTTATCTAACCCATCGCCGGCGCGGGTGCGAGCCGCCGGACGATCACATTTCGGTGCCCGATTGGCCGCCCTTCCGGGCGTTCTCGCCGAGCACCGAGCGCCCCAGGCTCTCCAGGGCCCGGCGCAGGTCGGGATCCTCGACCTGGGCGGTCCTCTGCTCGAGCGCCGACCGCAGAGAATCGCTGAGCGCCGGCGGCTGCGGCCGGCCGGACCCCTTGGGCCGCGGCAGCGGCCCCTGACGCAGCCGCAGGCGGGCGACGGCGGGATAGCCCAGATGAGCATTGATGCGCTCGACGATCAGCGGCTCGAGATGCTGCAGAGTGAGGCCGTGGCCCGACTGCACCCGGAGCGTCAGGGTCCCCTGGGTCCGCTCGCTGCTTCTGCCGAAGGCCAGGCCGCTCGGCAAGCAGATCGACGCGATCTCCGGCCCGACCACGTCGGGCCAGTCGGCGATCAGTCCGCCCTCGGCGAGGCCGCGCCGGCCGAAAGTCTTGCCGGCGACCTTTGCCAGGGTGCCGGCGAGCGGTCTGAGCGCGCCGCCGCGCCGCTCGCTTTTACTCTTGCCCGATCCCCGCCGCGCGGTTGTCATGGCAGCCTCGCCAAGGTCACTTCGATCCCATCCCGGCTCGCTTCGGAGCGCCCAAAGGATCGCCGCGTTATTTGAGGGGCCGATGCCTTCCCTTGCAAGTTCTTCCAGCGACTCCGCGTGGGCCGAAGTGGCACCGGCACTGCTCGCCTGGTACGACCGGCACCGGCGCACGCTGCCCTGGCGCGCGCCGCCCGGGGAACGGCCCGATCCCTACCTCGTCTGGCTCAGCGAGATCATGCTGCAGCAGACCACAGTCGCGACGGTGGGGCCCTATTTCCGGGACTTCCTCGCGCGCTGGCCCGGCGTGGAGCAGTTGGCGGCCGCCGAAAGGGACGAGGTTCTGACAGCCTGGGCCGGGCTCGGTTACTACGCCCGCGCGCGCAACCTGCACCGCTGCGCCCAGGTCGTGGTCGCCGAGCACGGCGGCCGCTTTCCCGACCGGGAAGCGGAGCTGCGCCGCCTGCCGGGGATCGGTGACTACACGGCCGCGGCGGTCGCGGCGATCGCCTTCGATCGCCCCGCCACGGTCGTGGACGGCAACGTCGAGCGCGTGATCGCGCGGCTCCACGCGGTGGACACACCGCTGCCCCGGTCCAAGACCGAGCTGAAACGGCTCGCGGCCGCGCTGACGCCCCAGGCGAGGCCCGGCGACTACGCCCAGGCCATGATGGACCTGGGCGCCACGGTCTGCACGCCGCGCCGGCCGCGCTGCATGGTCTGCCCCCTCGCCGGACCCTGTCGGGCACGGGCCGCGAACCGACAGGAAGAGCTGCCGCGCAAGGAGGCCAAGACGCCGCGGCCGACCCGTCGCGCCGTCGCCTTCTGGACCGTCAACCGCGGCGGCGAGATCCTGCTGCGCCGCCGACCCGATTCGGGGCTGCTCGGCGGCATGATGGAGGTCCCCTCGACCGAGTGGCGGGAAACCCCCTGGACCCGGGACGAGGCGATGACGCAGGCCCCGGCGGCCTCGGCCTGGCGCGAACTTTCCGGCCTGGTGCGCCACACCTTCACCCATTTCCATTTCGAGGTGACGGTCTGGGTCGGCGAGGTCGACGGCATCCGGCTCGCGGAGAACGCCCTCTGGTGCCCCCTGGAAGGGCTAGCGGATCAGGCTCTGCCGAGCGTCATGCGCAAGATCGTCGACCACGCCGTGCGGAACGAGGCGACTTAAAGTATCGTTACCGGCGGTCGAGCGCGTCCTCCAGAGCGGATCATGTTTTGACGGAAGCGCTTCGCGGTTCCGGCAAAGACATGTGAATCCGCTCGATATCAATTTGTTAGAGCAGATTCACCGGGTTCGATGGATCGCCTCCGGCGATTCAGTCAAACCCGGATCTGCTCTAGGCGCGGCAGCGCCTCGGCCAGCCACGCGGCGAGCCGGGCTCCCCATTCCCTCTGGCCCTCCAGCGTCTCGATCAGGTCGTGGCGGATCTCGAACTCGATGTGGGGAATGCCCCGCTGCTCGCCGTGCACGGGGATGCCGTAGTCGGTCTCGTCGCTGATCGCGTAGGGCTCGTTGTCGCCCAGGCAGAGCCCGGGGACCTCGGCGATAAGGGCCTTCAGGATCGCCGCCAGGCGCTCGTCCCGATTGTACAGCAGGCCCAGGTGCCAGGGGCGCTGCCGCCCGTGGAAGACCGGCGTGAAGCTGTGCATGGCGATCAGGATATTGGCCCGGCCCTCGCCGTCACGGCGGTCCAGCGATTCGGCAATGGCCTCGTGATAGGGCTCGAAGACTTCCCTGATCCGCGCCGAGCGCTGGGCCGGGTGGAGCCCGTGGTTGCCGGGGATCTCGGTGGCCTCGCTCCGGGTCGGCATGGCGTCGGGCCGATCCGGGGTGCGGTTGCAGTCGATCACCAGGCGCGAATAGGACTGCAGTGCCAACGGCGCGTCGAGCCGCTCCGCCATGTAGCGCGCAACCGAAGCCGCGCCTACGTCCCAGGCGATGTGGCGCGACAGGTCGGCCTCGTCCAGCCCCAGATCGCCCAGGCGCTCCGGGATCCTGTTGCTCGCGTGGTCGCAGGTCAGGAAAAAGGTCGAACCGCCGCCCGGGTTCTCGAGCGCGACCGCCGCCGGCTCGTCCTCGCCGAGGAGCTGGTATTCGGGGTCTAACATGCTTCTCCCTTGTGGCCGCCCGAATGGACCGCTCGACCATAGCCGAGGCGCGGCAAAACTGCGATATTGAGCTTCCGGTTCCATCCCCTCCAGGAGACGCAAACGATGGCCGCACCGCTGTCGCGGGACGTGCCGCTGAAGCCGGGCGAATCGGCGCTCTTGATCATCGACGTGCAGAACTACTGCGCCCACCGCGACGCCGAGGCTTTCGCCAAGACCGCGACGGGGGCGCCCGCGGACGGCTTCGGCTATTACTTCGAGCAACTCGAAGAGACCGTCATCCCCAACATCCAGCGGCTTCAATCTGCCTTCCGGGCGAGCCGGCAGGAGGTTCTCTTCACGGTGATCGAGAGCCTGACCCGGAACGGACGCGACCGGAGCCTCGACTACAAGATCACCGGCTTCAACGTGCCCAAGGGCTCGTGGGACGCCCAGGTGATCGATCCGATCGCGCCCGAGGGCGACGAGATCGTCATCCCCAAGACCTCGTCGAGCGTCTTCATCTCGACCAACATGGACTACGTGCTGCGCAACCTGGGGATCCGCTCGCTCGTCCTGGCCGGCGTACTGACCGATCAATGCGTCGAATCGGCGGTGCGCGACGCCTGCGACCTCGGCTATCTGGTGACTCTGGTCACCGACGCCTGCGCGACCTACAGCGCGGAGCGCCAGGTGAACAGCCTCGGGGCCATTCGCGGGTACTGCCGGCAGAGGACCGCGGCCGAGCTGCTGCCGGAGATCGCGCCCGTGGCGGCCGCGCAGGCCCCGGGCCGCTAGTGCCCGCCGCGCGGCCGCACGGTCTTCGGCGGTGAGGACGCTCCTGCCGGTCGCGGCGGGGGGCGCGCTCGGCGCCGTGGCCCGCCACCTCGTCTACCTGGCAGCGGCGGCCCATCCGGGCGGCGGGTTCCCCGTCGCCACGCTGACCGTCAACGTTCTGGGCTCTTTCGCCATGGGCGTCTTGGTGACCGGCGCGGCCTTGCTCTGGACACTCGGCCCGCGGCTTCGGTCCTTCCTCGTCGTCGGCTTCCTGGGCGGCTTCACGACCTTCTCTGCTTTCGCCCACGACGTGGTGACCCTCCACCAATCCGGCTCGCCCCTATCCTTGTCTCTCTACATTGCGGCTTCGGTAGCCTGCTCGATCGCGGGGCTCTATCTCGGCATGTGGACGGTCCGGCGCGCCGCCGGCGCGCGCGCGAAACAGTGATGAGGATTTTCGGGTGAGGACCCCCATATGCAGGTCTGGGTCGGAGCGATGAGCGGAGCGACAAAAGGATCGTGACTCTATGAGCAAGACGCGCGAGTTGGGAACTCTCGACGGGCCGGTGCTTCTGTTCGGCGGACCCTACGGCAATCTCCAGGCGACACGAGCCCTCCTCAAGGCGGCCCGCGCGTGGCGCATTCCGCCCGCCAGGATCATTTGCACCGGCGATCTCGTCGCCTACTGCGCCGATCCGCGGCCGACGGTCGATCTGATCCGCGAGGCGGGGATTCCCGTGGTGATGGGCAACTGCGAGGAATCTCTCGGCCAGGATTCCGAGGACTGCGGCTGCGGCTTCGAGGAAGGCAGCGCCTGCGATCTCCTGGCGGTCCGCTGGTACGCCCACGCGCGCGCCGAACTGGACCCGGACGCCAAGGCCTGGATGCGAGGCCTGCCGCGCCGCATCACTTTCACCCTGGGCGGCCGGCGCCTGGCGGTCGTCCACGGCGGCGTCGCCTCGATCAATCGTTTCCTCTTCCCCGGCAGTCCCGACGCGGACCTGCACGAGGAGATGGCGCTGGCCGGCACGGACGGCGTGATCGCCGGCCACTCGGGTCTGCCCTTCACCCGCTATCTGGGCGGCCGCCTCTGGATAAACGCCGGGGTCATCGGCCTGCCGGCGAACGACGGCACGCCCCGAGTCTGGTGCGCCCTCATGACGCCCACGGCCGATCATCTCGTGATCACGCACCACGCCCTGTTCTACGACCACGAGGCCGCCGCCCAGGCAATCCGCGACGCCGGCCTGCCCGAGGACTACGCCGAGGCGCTCCAGAGCGGTCTCTGGCCCGACGACGGCATCATGCCGCGCGCCGACCGCGCCCGGCGCGGCCAGGCCCTCGACCCCACGCCCTTCCTATGGCCCTACAGGGAGCCGCTCGCAGAGAGCGCGTGACCGGGCAAAAAGTCCCCGGTTCACCGGGACAACGGCGATGAGCAAGCCACACATCAGCCTGATCGGTCACGCTGGCACCGGCGTGATCATCGAGCATCCGACCGGTGTGATCTACTCCAACCAGGCGGGCGGCACTGCCTGTCTCCATCCCGAAATAGAAGGAACTTTCGTTCCCTTCGGCAACGACGTGCTAATCGAGCAGGGCCGCCGCTTACTGTCTCCTCAAGACGACCTTGAGAGCTACTTCGAAGGCCCGAAACACCGCGGGACCGGCGCGACCAACGGACTGGACGCAGAAGATGCCGACTTCATCGACGGCGTTCTGCAAAGGGCGCATGTGCGCCAGTGGATCGAGGTGGACCGGGATCGTCTGAAGGAGTCCTGTGAAGCCTGGGTCTTCGTCACTGTCCTCGGCGACGAGGCATCGCCATTCCCTATCTGCTCCGGCTTCGGGCCCTACCCGAAAAGGGGCGTCCTTACCTGGGTCAACTCCGACTAGCCGCCGTGCGGGCGCGCAGGCGCTTTCTGGCCTGCGGCGTGCCGTCGTGGAAGCTGCCGAACCACTTGTCCCAGGGCATCTCCGCCGTGCCGAAGTTGCACTCGAAATAGCGGTGGTGAAGCTGGTGGAAGAAGTCGCCCAGCTCCACGCGCTTCCTGCCGCCGACCATCAGCCCGTCGAATCCCGAATGGCTGGCCGCCGGATTCAGCGCCTGCACGTGCATGTGGAAGAAGACGTGCACCGGGTGGGAGGCGACGACGAAGTGGATTAGCGTCGAGGAGAAATAGAGCAGGTGCTCGATCGGGTGCATGGAGATCCCCGACCAGGGGCCGATCACGACGTTCTTGTGATGCAGGGCGTGCGCCAGACGGTAGAGCGGCGGCCAGTGCAGGGCGCGGTGAATCCAGTAGAAGTGGCAGGACGACCAGATCGGGATCAGCAGGAACCAGGCGACGAACCAGACCGGCGAGCCGGTGAAGCTGGTGGTCGGGACGTGGCCGTTGGCGAGCGCCCAGACGTAGAGCACCTCGAAGCCGGTCCAGACCGTGACGCCGCTGGCGCAGGTCCAGAACATGTTGTCGCGCACCTGGTCGCCCCAGAGGAAGGCCTTCTTGCCCCTGGCCAGGCCGCGCGCCTCGAAGCGCCGCCGGTCGCCCTGGCGCCGCAGGATGTAGAAGTAGAGGTGCAGCCCGCCGGCGACCAGGAAGACCAGCGCCAGGTTGCGCAGGTACATGAGCGCGATCCAGTCGAAGGCGAGCGTTGCGGTCCGCTCCAACGGCGGCTGGAGCAGAGCCCAGACCAGGCTGGCGGTAATGACTTCCAGTACCAGCATGGAAAGAGCCAGCCAGGAGCGCGCCACCCAACTGAGCGCCGCGGCCGGGCGCGGCGGCCAGGCGAAGAGCGGCGAGGTCGGGATCGGCAGGTCAGGATGCCAATGCCACTCGCCGGACCGGCCCGCGCGGGCGGCGGCGTGTTCGGCGACGGAGGTGTCGGCCATGGCGAAGCGCTCCTACTCGCGCGGCCCTGTTTCGTGAAATTCTGACACCGGCCAGCGCCGCCCCGTCAAGCGGAATGCGTTGGTGTGGAGCTTCTGGCGGCCCACCTCGCATCCGGGTTGCATCGCAGGCGACTAGCCGAGCAGCTCGACCCTATCGCCGCTGGAGACCAGGCCTTCGGCGAGAACGGCGCCATAGATCCCGGCCATGCCGCCGTGCTCCCGTCCGACCTTCTGCAGGACCCGCAGGTCCGTCTCCGCGGTTTCCGGATCGATGGTGATCATCCGGCAACGCGGGTCGCGCTCGACGATGGTGATCCGGACCTTGGGGCCGATCCGAAGCGTCCGTCCGACGAGATCGTCTTCGGCGAAACCACGAGCGTCGACCAGATCGAGATAGAGATTGGCCCTGAAGCGCCGCGGGTCCACGGCCTCTCCGATCTCGGCGCCGAGCTGTCGGATCGTCTGGGACGAGATCAGCGACACCGGACGGCAGTCGGTCAGGGCGCGTTCCGAACGCAGGAGGCTGAGCTCCCGGGCCTCTTCCGAGCCCCGGTTGAGCGCCTCCGCCAGGCGGGGATCGCCGATCTCCAGGGTCTCGCCGTCCGGCGTCACCACCTCCATGGCCAGGTTTGCCGGGTCGTCGAAACAGGGGTTGAGGCCGGGGGACTCGCTCTCCGCTTCCGCCAGGAACTCCGGTTTCGTCGCGCGCGCCGGGTGCTTGAACCGCGGCGTGAAGAGCAGCATGCGCGCCTGCTCTCGGCCCGTGAGATAGGGGAAACCCTTTTCGCCGGCCGCGCTCTTGAAGGCGTAGAGACGGTCTCCGTAGACGCCGGAATAGCCGACGAACGCCTCCGCCATCTCTTCGCCGCGCATCGACTTCACGGGATAGCGCCAGAGACTCTCGACCCTGCCGATGTCGGTCATGCCCGCAACACCTTGCGCCCCCTCACTTGCCGGCGGCGAGCAGGGACAGCAGGCCAGGGAAGGCCGGCTCGGGATGGGTCACCAGCAAGGTGGGAACGGCGGCGAGGTAGGCCTGGAAACGGCCCTTGGCCTCGAAGCGGCGGCGGAAATCCGAGGCGGCCAGGGCTTCTTCGATGCGCGGAAGGATGCCGCCCGCCAGGTAGACTCCGCCCCGGGCGCCCAGCAGCAGCGCCGCGTTCCCCGCCACCGTGCCCAGCAGGGCGCAGAACATGGCGAGCGCGGCCCGGCTGGCGGTGCAACCGGTCTCGGCGGCTTCGGTGATCTCGGCGGCCGAGCGCGGCGGTGCGGCCCCGCCCTCGAGTTCGTCCAACGTCCGATAGAGCCGCTCGAGGCCGTCGCCGCAGAGCAGGCGCTCGGCCGACACGTGGCCGTGGCGCTCGCGCAGGCGGGCTATCACCGCCGCCTCGCGCGCGTCCGACGCGGGCAGGGTCGCGTGGCCGCCTTCGCCGACGATCACCGCCGGACCGACGGGCGGCGGCAGGTAGGTGGCGATCCCCAGCCCAGTTCCCGGCCCGAGCACGATCGAAGGCGCGTCGGCCTGCGCGCTGCCCCCGCCGAGCGGCTTTACGCCGCCCGCGCCCAGCGCGGGCAGGGCCCAGGCGAGGGCCTCGAAGTCGTTGACCAGGCGAACATCGGAGAAACCGAAGCGCTCGGCCAAGGCCACGGCCTCGATCCGCCAGGTGCCGTTGGTCAGGGTGACGGCCCCCTCCTCGACCGGCCCGGCGCAAGCGAGCGCGGCGCCCGCCGGGCGCTGTTCCTTGCCCAGGGTGTCCAGAAAGGAGGAGACGGCAGCCCCGACATCGGCGAAGTCGGCGACGCCGAGGGCGCTCCGCCGCTCGATCCGGCCGCCGACGGCGAGCGCGAAGCGCGCGTTGGTGCCGCCGATGTCGCCGAGCAGGACCGGAGCCCGATGCATGTCACTAAACGGAAACGGGCGCCGGAGAGCAGGGAGCGGCCTCGAGCCCTCTCAGGTAGTTCTCCAACCAGTACCTCAGGTCGAAGCGGCTGAGATGCTCGTACATCTGGGACCAGCGCTCGCGCCGCTCGCCGAGCGGCATGGCGAGCGCCCGCGCCAGCGCGTCGGCGACGTGCTCGACGTCGTAGGGATTGACCAGCAGGGCGGCGCCGAGCTCCTGGGCGGCGCCGGCGAAGCGGGACAGCACCAGGACCCCCGGGTCCTCGGGCGACTGGGCGGCGACGTACTCCTTGGCCACCAGGTTCATGCCGTCGCGCAGCGGGGTCACCAGGCCGACGTCACTGACGCGCAGGAAGCCCATGAGGGTCTGGCGCGGGTAGCCCCGATTCAGGTAGCGCACCGGCGACCAGTCGAAGTCGGCGAAGGACCCGTTGATGTGACCGGCGATCGTCTCGGTCCGGCGGCGAATGTTCTGGTAGTCGGCGAGGTCGGTGCGCGACGGCGGCGCGATCTGCAGCAGGGTGACCTCGCCCCGGAAGTTCGGCCTCGTGTTGAGGAGGTGCTGATAGGCCTCCAGGCGCTGCAGCAGACCCTTGGTGTAGTCGAGCCGGTCCACGCCGATGATCAGCTGCCGCCCTCTCAGGCTGCTGACCAGGCGGCGCGACTCCGCGTTGGTCCCCGCCTGGCGCCCGAGCGCGGCGACGTCCTCGGTCTCGATGCTGATCGGGAAGGCCTTGGCGAAGCAGGTCGTATCGTAGACCTTGATCCGCCCCTCGGGCAGCACCTCGCCGCCCGCCGTCTCGCGGATGTACTGCCGGAAGGAGTTCAGATCGTGTTGGGTCTGGAACCCGATCAGGTCGTAGGTGCAGAGCTGACGGACCAGGCCCTCGTGGTCGGAGAGCGCCGGCAGCAGCTCCATGGGCGGCCAGGGCGTGTGCAGGAAGAACCCGATTTTGTGCTCGGACCCGGACTTCCGCAGGTAGGCGCCGAGCGGAATGAAGTGGTAGTCGTGGATCCAGATCACGTCGTCGTCCTGCAGGAGGGGCTGCAGGCGGCTCGCGAACATGGCGTTGACGTGGTGGTAGCCGGCCATGTCCCGCCGGCTGAAGTCGGTCAGGTCGAGCCGGTTGTGGAACAGCGGCCACAGCATCGAGTTGGCGAAGCCGGTGTAGTACTCTTCGTAGTCCTTCTGGCTGAGGTCCACGGTCGCGTAGGTGACGTTGCCGACCTCGACGGTCTTGGCCTCGCCCGGCTCGCCGGTCGTGGTTTCGCCACTCCAGCCGAACCAGACGCCACCGCGGTCCTTGAGCGCGCCCTGCAGTGCGACCGCGAGGCCGCCCTCTGCGCCGGTGCCGCCGCCGCGGCGGACCGGCGCGACCCGGTTCGAAACCACCACCAGCCGGCTCAAAATGCCTCCTCCCAGGACTTCGACAGGCGCATGGCGCAGTGGATCAACCCGACCATGGAGTAGGTCTGGGGAAAGTTGCCCCACAGCTCGCCGCTGGCCGGGTCGATGTCCTCGGACAGCAGGCCGGCCGGATTGCGCGCCGCCAGCATGCCTTCGAACAGCCGCCGCGCCTCGGCGGTGCGGCCGAGCGACGCCAGGGCCTCAATGTACCAGAAAGTGCAGACGTTGAATGCGGTGGACGGCGTGCCGAAGTCGTCCTTCTCGGCGTAGCGGAACATGTGGTCGCCCCGGCGCAGCACCTTCTCGATCCTGGCGACCGTCTTGCCGTAGCGCGCGTCGTCGACCGGGATGAAGCCGAGCTGGGGCAGGAGCAGCAGGACGCCGTCGACGGTCTCGCCGTCGAAGGTGGAGACGAAGCTCTCGAGCCGCGGGTTCCAGGCGCGCTTCAGCACCTCGTCGCGGATCTTGGCGGCCTGGTTCGACCAATAGAGCGAGCGGTCGTCGAGCGCGAGATGCCGGGCGATCTTGGACAGGCGATCGCAGGCGGCCCAGCACATCACGGCGGAATAGGTGTGCACCGCTTCCTGGGTGCGGAACTCCCAGATCCCGGAGTCGGGCAGGTTCCAGCGGGCCGCCGCCTCCTCGCCCAGATGCTCCAGCCGGTGGAACAGCGCGGCGTCGCCGGGGCTCTCCAGGCGGCGGTCGAAGAAGGCCTGGGCCGAGGCCAGCACCACCGCGCCGTAGCCGTCGTTCTGGATCTGCCTGTAGGCGTCGTTGCCCACGCGTACCGGCCCCATGCCGCGGTAGCCGGCGAGGGAGTGGACCTCGCTCTCGTCGAGGTTCTTGTCGAGTGCGATGCCGAACACGGGCTGGAGATAGCCCTCTCCCGAGGCGGCCACGATGTTGGTGATGTAGTTGAGATACTCCTCCATGGTCCGGGTGGCGCCGAGCGCGTTGAGCGCGTGCACCACGAAGAAGGAATCCCGCAGCCAGCAGTAACGGTAGTCCCAGTTCCGCCGGCTGTCCGCGGCCTCGGGGACCGAGGTCGTCGGCGCCGCGATGATGGCGCCGGTCTCCTCGAAGCTGCAGAGCTTCAGTGTGATGGCCGCGCGGATCACCGCATCCTGCCACTCGAAGGGCAGGGTCAGGCTGCGTACCCAGCCGCGCCAGTAGGCGTCGGTGCTCTCCAGGAAGTCGCGGCAGGTCTCCGCGACCGGCTCGGTGAAGCTCTCGTCGGGGCCGAGCAGCAGGGAGATCGGCCGGTCGAGCACGAAGGGCACCTCGTCCTGGATGAAGGTGACCGAGCCGTCCGTGGTCAGGCGCAGGGTCAGATCCGGCATGACGTAGCGGACGTGGTTCGAGCCGCGGGTCGTCTCCGCCCGTCCCTCGCCGTAACCGTAGCTCGGGCGCACCCGGATGCGAATGCGCGGCGTGCCGGCCAGCGGTCGGATCTGGCGGATCAGCGTGAGCGGCCGGAACATGCGCCCGAACTGGCGAAAACGGGGCGCGAAATCGGTAATCTCGACGGCGCCGCCGTTCTTGTCCCTCAGCACGGTGTCGACCACGGCGGAATTGTGCCGGTAGGCCTGTTCCGACTCCTTCAGGTCGAGCAGCTCCACGTCGTAGAAGCCGAGCTCTCCGTCGCGATGATCGTTCAGCAGCGCGCAGAAGCGCGGGTCGCTGTCGAAGCGCGGCAGGCAGCTCCAGACGATCCGGCCGCGCCGGTCGAGCAGGGCGCTGTAGTTCCCGTTGCCGATGATCGAGAGGTCGAGGCTGCTCACGCCGTAACCGCTTTCGTTTCCAAGGAGACCTGCATCCCTACTCCCCTACCCTGACGGCCGCCGCGTTTCAATCAGATGAAGGAATCCGGGAGGATCTGCCAAGCCGTGGCGAGCGGGGCTTTCGGGCCGCGCGCCCGGGGCCGATGCCCGATTCGCCGGCGCCTGGACCCCGGGGGTTGCAGCTGCTCGGAGAGCGACAGCATACTTGAGGGAGTCCTGCCTTCTCGATCGCGCCTTGGACCCCGACCGGTGCAGAATATCTTCGAGCAGTTCGTCGTTCTCTGGGTGGTGATCGACCCGATCGGGACCATACCCGTCTTCGTCGCCGTAACGGCCGCGCTCCAGGCGGCCGAGCGCCGAGCGGTCGCCCTTCAGGCCGCCGCTATCGCGGCCGGCGTTCTCCTGTTCTTCCTGGTCGCCGGGCAGTTCCTGCTCGAAGCACTGAAGATAAGCCTGCCTGCCTTTCAGATCGCGGGCGGCCTCGTGCTGTTCCTCTTCGCGTTGACCATGATCTTCGGCGAGTCCAAGCCTGAGGCGGAAACCGAGAGCCTGGAGGGCTCGAAGCAGCAGTCGCCGGCGGTCTTTCCGCTCGCCGTGCCGTCGCTGGCGTCACCCGGCGCGATGCTGGCCATCGTACTCTTGACCGACAACAACCGCTTCAGCATCTCCGAGCAGGCCATCACCGCAGGCACCATGCTGGCGGTCATCGCGGCTGCTTATCTCCTGATGCTGGCCGCCGGGCCGATCCTTAGGGTCATCCGCACCAGCGGCGCGGCGATCGTCAGCCGGGTCATGGGCATGATCCTCGCGGCGGTCGCCGTCGACAACGTGATCAACGCGATCTTCGAGCTGGTCGCCAACTACAAGGCCTGAGCCCGGCCAGGCCATCGAGGCGCCTTTCGGGTCTTTGGTGCGGGTGGAGGGACTTGAACCCCCACTTCCTTGCGGAAACCAGATTTTGAGTCTGGCGCGTCTACCAGTTCCGCCACACCCGCGCCTGTAAAAATCAACCTTGGGGCGCCCAGCACCCGAGGCGCCGCATCATAGTCGAGCCGCCCGGCTTGGCAACCAACCTGGTCGGGTTCTGGAGCTTGTCTCGCCCGCGAGGCCGACTACCTTAAAGCCATCCAGGAGACACGGGCAGCGAGGCCGGCACGGCATGAGGATTCAGAACAGCATCACCGAGAAGCTCAGCCAGGCGCTGGGCCCGGCGCACCTCGACGTGGTCAACGAGAGCCACATGCACAACGTGCCGCCGGGCTCGGAATCCCATTTCAAGGTGGTCGTGGTCTCGGAGCGCTTCCAGGGCCTGCCCCTGGTCCGGCGCCACATGGAGATCAACCGGATCCTCGCCGACGAGCTCAAGGCCGGGGTCCACGCGCTCTCCATGGAGACACTGACCGAGGCGGAATGGCGCGAGCGCGGCGGTGAAACGCTCGACTCGCCGCAGTGCCGGGGCGGCAGCAAGGCCGACCGCTGAGGCGGTCCGGCGCGCCGGGCTACTGGATCGCCGTCTCTCCGTGCGGCTCCTCGGCCAACTCGGTCGAGGGCAGGTCGCAGGGCCCCGCCTGGTGGTGGATGATGCGCCAGTCGCCGTCTTCCTTGTGGAACATGTTGGTCGACACCAGCACGCCGCCGCCGATTACCTCGTAGCAGATGACAAAGGCGGTCTCGCCCGACAGGAAGGCTTTCGCGCCCCGGCAGGACACGTCGGGCACGCCGTCGCTGGCCAGGATGTCGCGCCAGCTCTCCATGACCTCGTCGCGGGTCGTGAGCGCCCGCCATCCGGGATGGATGCAGGCGACCGGCGAGTTCCGCGCCCAGAGTTTCTCCATGGTGTCCATGTCGCGGGACTTGAAGGCCTCGTAGAACGACTGGTTGACGAACAGCACGGCCGCGAGCTCGTTCATGGACGGTTTCCTTTCCTGCGGCTGTGATCTTACTCCGAACACCTGGGTTCTACTCCTGTCCTAGCACAAAAGCGTCTGAATCTCTGAGGTTTTCACCTAAAGCACCGCCGTCAGCCTAGCCCTCAAACGTGGAGTTAAGCTTAACCCGGGCGGCGCCCTTCCCGCCGTTGCCCGCCGCGCGGCCACCTGCTAAAGGCTGCCGCACCTGAAGACAGACCGGGGCTCCGGCGGTGTTGCGATCTCTCTACGATTGGACCATGGGGATGGCGGGCCACCGTCATTCGCTGGCCTTCCTGGCCGCCATCGCCTTCATCGAGAGCTCGGTCTTCCCGATCCCGCCGGACATCCTGATCATTCCCATGGTCCTGGCGGCCCGCGAGCGGGCCTGGCGGATCGCCGCCGTGGCGACCGTGGCCTCGGTGCTCGGCGGCCTCCTGGGCTACTTCATCGGCGCGGTTCTGTTCGATGTGCTGGGGCGGCCGGTCCTCGAGTTCTACAACGCCCTCGAGAAGTTCGAGGGCTTCCGCGAGGCCTACCAGGAATGGGGCGCCTGGATCGTGTTCACCGCCGGGTTCTCGCCCTTTCCCTACAAGGTCATCACCATCGCCAGCGGCGCCGCCGACCTCGACCTCACCGTCTTCAGCGTGGCTTCGGTGATATCCCGCGGGGGCCGCTTCTTCCTCATCGCGGCCCTGCTCTGGTACTTCGGCCCGCCGATCCGACGCTTCATCGAGGAAAACCTGGCGATCCTGACCATCGTCTTCTGCGTATTGCTGCTGGGCGGCTTCGTGGCGATCAGGTACCTGTTGTAGCGCGGCGGCCGAACCGCCACATTTCTGGCCATGATCACCCTAATCCGCGAGCCGCGCGTCGCCTGCCTGCTGATCCTGTCGGTCTCCCTGGCCGCGCTCGGCGCGGCCTACGCCAGCGAGGTCTGGGGCGGCCTAAAGCCCTGCGTGCTCTGCATTTATCAGCGCTACGCCTACGTGCTGGCCGGCGCCCTGGGCCTGGTCGGTCTCGCGCCGGGCCTCGGACAGCGCCAGCGGCGCTGGCTGGTCGGCCTCGGCGGACTGGCGTTTCTCGGCGGCGCGGCCATCGCCTTCTTCCACGCCGGCGTCGAGCAGCACTGGTGGCGCGGCACCGCCGCCTGCCACGCCCCGGTCTTCGATCCGACCCTGTCGCTCGAGGAGCTGCGCGAGCGGATGCTGGCGACCGATTTCGTGCCCTGCGACACCATCCCCTGGTCCCTGTTCGGCCTCTCGATCGCCGGCTACAATGCCATCGCCTCGCTGGCCCTAGGCCTGATCAGCCTCTGGGCCGCGCGGCCGGCAGGAACGGAGCGGACGGCATGAGCGGCCCCACGAAGACCAAGACCAAGACCAGGAACCAGACCGGGACGCGCGCCGGGACCCAGGCCCGGGACCGGCTGCCCGGCGACCCCAGCGCCGAGCAGCGGATCGCCCGCATGATCCGCGTCGACCAGGCCGGCGAGTACGGCGCCCGGCGCATCTACGAGGGGCAGCTCGCGGTGCTCGAGCGCAAGCCGGGCGGAGCCGCGATCCGCCACATGTACGAGCAGGAGCTGGCCCACCTGGAGACCTTCGACCGGCTGATCACAGAGCGCCGGGTCCGGCCGACCGCGCTGCAGCCGGTCTGGCACCTGGCCGGCTTCGCCCTGGGCGCGGCCACCGCCCTGATGGGTGAGAAGGCGGCCATGGCCTGCACCGTGGCGGTCGAGGAGGTGATCGACGAGCACTACGCCGCCCAGGCCGAGGCGCTTGGCGAGGACGAGGCGCCGCTGAAGGAGACCATCGAGCGCTTCCGGGCCGAGGAGCTGGAGCACCGGGACCTGGGCCTGGCGGCGGGCGCCGAAGAGGCCCCCGGTTACCCCATGCTCACCGCCGGCATCAAGCGCGCGTCGCGCCTGGCGATCTGGCTCTCGGAACGGGTCTGAGCCGGGCGCCCCGCCCGCCGGGCCGATGACCTCGAGGCCGCTCGCACACTGGCTGCTGCTGCTCTCCCTGGTCGTGCTCTGGGGCAGCTCGTTCCTGCTCAACAAGATCGCCCTCCAGGCCTTCGCGCCGAGCGCCCTGGTCACGGTACGGCAGGTCCTGGGCACGCTGGTCCTGGCCGCGATCCTCGTCCTGCTGAAGCGGCCCTGGCCCGGGGGCTGGCACCTCTGGCGCTCGCTGATCGCGCTGGCCGTCTTCGGCAACTGCCTGCCGTTCTTCCTGATCTCCTGGGGACAGCAGAGGATCGACAGCGGCCTGGCCGGCATCCTGATGGCGATCATGCCGCTCACCACACTGGTGCTGGCCCACTTCTTCGTCGCCGGGGAGCGGATGACGCCGCGGCGGATCGCCGGCTTCCTGCTCGGCTTCCTCGGCATCGTGGTGCTGACCGGCCCGGAGGCCCTGCTGGAGATCCGGGGCGAGGGCACGGTGCTCTGGTTCCAGCTCGCTGTGCTCGGCGGCGCGGTCTGCTACGCGGTCAACACGATCCTGGCCCGCCGGCGTCCGCCCTGCGAGCCCCTGGCCGCGGCCGCCGGAATCACTCTGGCGTCGGCCGCGATCATGATCCCGCCCGGCGCCGCCAGCCCCTGGCCGGCCCTCGACGCGGTGCCGGCCGACGCGCTCTGGGCCGTCGCGCTGCTCGGCGTCCTGTCGACCGCCCTGGCGACGGTCATCTTCCTGCGCCTGATCAGCATGGCGGGCCCGAGCTTCGTCGCCCTGATCAACTACCTGATCCCGCCCTGGGCGGTCCTGGTCGGCTGGCTGGTCGTGGGCGAGCGCCCGGAGCCGGCCTCGCTCGCGGCCATGGCGCTGATCCTCGGCGGCATCGCGCTCAGCGAGGCCGGCGGGAGAAAGCGGTGAAACGCCGCTCTATTTGAAGCCCAGTCTAGTCTTCGAGCTCGCTATCCCAGTAGAGATAGTCGTTCCAGCTGTGGTGCAGGAAGTTGGGCGGGAAGGCCCGGCCGTTCTCCTGCAGCTGGTAGGTGGTCGGCTGCACCGGAGTCCGCAGCGGCAGCATCTGGCACTCCCGGGGCATGCGGTCGCCCTTGCGCAGGTTGCAGTCCTGGCAGGCGGTGACCACGTTGGCCCATGTCGTCCGGCCGCCGCGCGAGCGCGGGATGACGTGGTCGAAGGTCAGCTCCTCGGAGCCGAAGTTCTGGCCGCAGTACTGGCAGTCGAAGTGGTCGCGCAGAAAGACGTTGAACCGGGTGAAGGCCGGCCGCCGATCCAGGTGGATGTACTCCTTGAGGGAGATCACGCTCGGCAGGCGCATCTCGAAGCTCGGCGAGCGCACGACCTGCTCGTATTCGGAGACGATGTTGACGCGGTCCAGGAATACGGCCTTGACGCTGTCCTGCCAGCACCAGAGCGATAGGGGGAAATAGCTCAACGGCCTGAAATCGGCGTTGAGCACCAGAGCCGGATAGGCTTCAGCCACGGTCATGGCCCATTACTCCACCCTACCTGCGCGGCTCGTCGGCCGCCGATGCCTTCCGAAACCGAAACCTAGATACTGGACAGCCCCGGCAAACACAAGGACTGGTGGTCCGGCCCCGGAAACTTCATGAATTTATCATAGTGTCGTTATCCTAAGTTCCGATTGACCCGCAGCATTGTCGACAAATGCCGTCTTTCTTTACTTGACGGCCTGCTGGGCGTTGCTAGAGCGAATCATGTTTAGATGGAACCACTTCGTGGTCTCCAACTAAACATGTGAATCCGCTCTACATGATTTTAGAGCAGATTCACCGGGTTTGATGGATCGCCTCCGGCGATTCAGTCAAACTCGGATCTGCTCTAGTGTGATGGTTCCGAAGTTCGGCACGTTTCTCGTGTCGAACTTCGGAAGCTGAATCACACTAGAATCATAGGGGTAGTGTCCCCTTGATCTCAAAGTTCGATCGCTCGAACTTCGAGATCGGGACACTAGCGGCGGATTTCGGCCGCCGGGAGATTCATCCGCTCAACACTTCGGCCAGGAACGTCCGTCCCTCGGCGAGTCCCTGGGGGTCGATGCCGTGACCGAGGCCGGGCCGGCGCAGGCCCCGTACCGGCACGGCGTTGGCGGTGAGCGCCTCCAGGGCCATGTCGAGCGCCCCGACCGGCACGATGTCGTCGGCCTCGCCGTGGATCAGCAGCGTCGGCGGCCGGGAGGCCAGCTCGTCGGCCAGCAGCCCGGCCCCGATCAGGGCGCCGGAGTAGCCGAGCACGCCGGCCACCGGTTTCTCGCGGCGCAGCGCGACGTAGAGCGACATCATGGTGCCCTGGGAGAAGCCGACCAGGGCGAGGCGGTCCTCGGCCAAGCCCAGCCGCGCCAGCTCCCGGTCGAGAAAGGCGCCGAGGATCGGCGCTGCCATGCGCACGCCGGCCAGGACCGCTTCGGGCGTGCGGTCCTGGAGGCTGAACCACTGGCGGCCGAACGGCGCCATGTCGCAGGGAAAGGGCGCGTGGGGCGAGACGAAGTACGCCCCCGGCAGGATCGGCGCGAGCTCGGGCGCCAGCCCGATCAGGTCGTTGCCGTCGGCGCCCAGCCCGTGCAGCAGCACGACGAGCGAATCGGCGGCCCCGCCGCCGGCCGGCCCCTGCCGGGGCCCGTCGAGATCGAGCGGATCGGACATCTCCGTGCCTCCCGTTGCATGCGGTTGGTTTCGGGAAAGGGGCGGCCGTCATCCAAGCACGCCGCGCCCGGCGCCGCCAGGATCCTAGAGCAGATCCGGGTTTGACTGAATCGCCGGAGGCGATCCATCAAACCTGGTGAATCTGCTCTAAACCTAGGATGTAGAGCGGATTCACATGTTTAGTTGGAAACCACGAAGTGTTTCCATCTAAACATGATCCGCTCTAGGCGGCCCGCCGGCGCCGTTCTTGAGACCTGGGGTGCTACTCCGCCGCTGCGGCCGCCTGCCTGCGCCGTTCGAGCAGGGTGTCGAGCCACTCGGTGTCCATTTCCGGCACCGAGGACAGCAGCAGCTCGGTGTACTCGTGGTGCGGCGGCTTGAGCACGTCTTCCTTCACGCCCTGCTCGACGATGCGGCCCTGCAGCATGACCACGATCTCGTCGGAGATCGCCTTCACGGTCGCCAGGTCGTGGGTGATGAACATGTAGGAGACGTGGAGGTCGTCCTGCAGGCGCTGCAGGAGCTTGAGGATCTCCTCGGCGACCAGCTGGTCGAGCGCCGAGGTGACCTCGTCGCAGATGATCAGCTCTGGCTCGGCGGCCAGCGCGCGGGCAATGCAGATCCGCTGCTTCTGCCCGCCCGACAGCTCGCCGGGAAAGCGGTCGCGGAACTCAGCGGGATCCAGCTCGATCATCTCCAGGAGCTCGTCGATGCGCGCGTCGCGCGCCTGGCCGTGGAGACCGAGGTAGAAGCTGAGCGGCCGGCCGATGATCTCGCGCACGCGCTGCTTCGGATTGATCGCCGTGTCGGGCATCTGATAGATCATCTGGAGCCGGCGCAGCTGATCCCGGTTGCGCGACTTCACGTTGCGCGGCAGGGGCTCGCCGCGGTAGTAGACCTGCCCTTCCAGCGGTGGCAGCAGGCCGGTGATGGCCCGCGCCAGGGTCGACTTGCCGCTGCCCGACTCGCCGACCACGGCGACCGTCCGCTCCCTGTGGATTTTCAGGTCGATGCTGTCGAGAACCTTGACCGCGCCGCCGTAGGCCGCGTGCACGTTCTCGACCCTGAGCAGCGGCTCCTCCTCGGTGATCTCCGCCATGCCCTCCTTGCGGTAGGTGCGCACCGCCAGCAGCGCCTTGGTGTACTCCTCCTGGGGCTGGGCGATCATCTCGCGCGCATGGCCTTCCTCGACCAGGTTGCCGTAGCGCAGCACCATGATGCGGTCGGCGAGCTGCGCCACCACGGCGAGGTCGTGGGTGATGTAGATCGCCGCGGTCTGGAACTGCTTGACCACGTCCTTGATCGCCGCCAGCACCTCGATCTGGGTGGTGACGTCGAGCGCCGTGGTCGGCTCGTCGAAGATGATCAGGTCGGGCCGGCAGGACATCGCCATGGCGACCATGGCCCGCTGCAGCTGGCCGCCCGAGACCTGGTGCGGGTAGCGGTACCCGATGTTGTCGGGATCGGGCAGCTGCAAGCGCCGGTACAGGTCCTTGGCGTTGCTGTGCGCCTCTTCCTGGCTCATCACGCCGTGCTTGATCGGCCCCTCGGCGAACTGGTCAATCAGCTTGTGAGCCGGATTGAACGAGGCCGCCGCGCTCTGCGCGACATAAGAGATCCGCACGCCGCGCAGGGCGCGGCGCTCGTCTTCGGAGATCTTCATCAGATCGATGCCGTCGAACATGATCTCCCCGCCGGAGATCCGGCAGCCGTCCCGGCTGTAGGCCATGGCGGCCAGGCCGATGGTCGACTTGCCGGCGCCCGACTCGCCGATCAGGCCGAGCACCTCGCCGCGGTTCAGGGTCACGTCGACGCCCTTGACGATCTCGTTCCAGGTTTCGTCCGCCAGGCCCTCGATCTTCAGGCCCTTCATCGTCAGCAGGAGTTCGCCGTTGGCTTTCTGGCCTGCGCTGTCGTTCATGCGCCCCGCCCCCTCTAATCCTTGAGACCGCTGGTCTTGTGCAGGAACCAGTCGACCACGAAGTTGACGCCGACGGTCAGCAGCGCGATGGCGCCGGCCGGCAGCAGCGGCGTGATGTCGCCGTAATTGATCAGCGTCGCGTTGTCGCGAACCATCGAGCCCCAGTCGGCGGTCGGCGGCTGGATGCCGATGCCGAGGAAGCTGAGCGCGCTGATGAACAGGAAGACGAAGCAGAAGCGCAAGCCGAACTCGGCCACCAGGGGCGGCATGGCGTTCGGCAGGATCTCCCGGCGCATGATCCAGCCGATGCCCTCGCCGCGGAGGCGTGCCGCCTCGACGAAGTCGAGCACGACGAGGTTCATCGAGACCGCCCGCGTCAATCGGAACACGCGTGTCGAGTCGAGCACGGCGATGACCACGATCAGCACCGGAATCGAGGTGCCCAGAATGGTCAGGATCAGCAGCCCGAAGATCAGCGGCGGGATGGCCATCAGCACGTCGACGATGCGACCCAGCGCGTTATCGACCCAGCCGCCCAGGACCGACGCCATGAGACCGGCCATGCCGCCGATCGCAAAGGCCAGGCAGGTCGTGACGAAGGCGATCCCGATGGTGTTCCGGGCGCCGTAGATCAGCCGCGTCATCATGTCGCGGCCCAGGTTGTCCGTGCCGAGCACGAATTCGCCGCCGCGCGGCTCGAACTCGGCCCCAACGATCTCGGACTCGCCGTAGGGCGTCAGCATCGGCCCGAAGATCGCGATGAAGACGTAGAACACGATCACCGCCATCCCGAAGCGGGCGCTCCAGGGCGAAGATCTCAGCAGCTTGAGGAAATCCTTCATGATCGGCCCCGGGTCATCGCGGATGGAGGAGTCTGGGATTGCTGACGATCGACAGGATGTCGGCGGTCAGGTTGAGCAGGATGTAGGTCGCGGCGAACACCAGGCAGCAGGCCTGGACCACCGGGATGTCGCGCTTCACCACCGAGTCGACGAAGAGCTGTCCGACGCCCGGGTAGACGAAGACCACCTCGACCACGACCACGCCGACCACCAGGTAGGCCAGGTTCAGGACCACCACGTTGATGATCGGCGAGAGCGCGTTGGGCAGCGCGTGGTGCATGATGATGCGCGACCGGCTCATGCCCTTGAGGTTGGCCATCTCGATGTAGGGGCTGGCCAGCAGGTTGATGATCGCCGCCCGGGTCATGCGCATCATGTGGGCGACCACGACCAGGGTCAGCGTGAAGGCCGGCAGCGCGCAGCGGTAGGCCCGCTCCCAGAGGCTGAGGTCGGCGCTGACGTTGGAGAGGCTCGGGAAGACCTGGTTATCGACCGCCAGGAACAGGATCAGGATGTAGGCGACGAAGAACTCGGGGAAGGAGATCGAGCTCAGGGTGACCACGTTGACCGCGCGGTCGTAGAAGCTGTTGCGGTAGAGCGCGGCGAGCAGCCCGAGGATGAGCGACAGCGGCACGGCAATGACCGCGGCCATCGAGGCGAGAAAGAGCGTGTTCCATAGGCGGGTGCCGATCAGCTCGGAGATCTCGCGCTGGTTGGCCAGCGACCTGCCGAGATCACCCTGCAGGATGCCGAGCAGCCACTCGATGTAACGCTCGTGGGCCGGCAGGTCGAGCCGCAGCTCCTTGCGGAAGGCCGCCACCGTCTCCGGCGTCGCGGCCTGGCCGAGGATCGCCTCCGCCAGGTCGCCCGGCAGCAACTCGACTCCCAGGAAGATGATCAGAGAAACGACGAACAGTGTCAGGAGGCCCAGACTCAAACGTTGGGCCACCATAGTCAGAATTTGCCCCATTGCCTTGCCCACTCCCCCGAAGGCTGATCAGGCGAACCACCACCTCTCGATACACTTGGTCCCGTCCATGTCCCAGTTGCCCTGCAGCGTGCCGTGCTGGACCTTCTTGGACATTGCGAAGACGTAGTTGTTGAACAGAGGCACGACGACGCCGCCTTCGTCGCGAAGGATCAGCTGCATCTCGCCGTACATGTCGCGGCGCTTGGCCTCGTTCAGCTCGGCCCGGGCCTCGACCAGCAGCTTGTTGAAGCGTTCGTGCTTCCAGAAGGTATCGTTCCAGCTGGCGCCCTCGGCGTAGGCGGTCGAGAACATCCAGTCCTCGGTCGGACGGCCGCCCCAGTAGCACATGCACCAGGGCTTGTTCATCCAGACATTGGACCAGTAGCCGTCGTTCGGCTCGCGCACCACCTCGATGTTGATGTTGGCGTCGGCGGCGTGCTCCCTGTAGAGCACGGCGGCGTCGACCGCGCCGGCGAAGGCGGCGTCGGCAGCGTGCAGCGGCACGGTGAGCTCGGTCAGACCCGCCTTCTTCAGGTGGAACTTGGCCTTGTCCGGATCGTAGGTCCGCTGCTCCAGGTCCGAGGCGTGGTAGCGGTTCGAGGTGCTGATCGGGTGGTCGTTGCCGACCGCGCCGTGGCCGCGCAGCACGGTCTGCAGCAGTGCTTCCCGGTCCAGGGCGTGCTTCAGCGCCATGCGTACGTGGTTGTTGTCGAAGGGCCCCTGATCCGTGCGCATCGGGATCGTGTAGTGCGCCGTGCCGGTGGTCTCGGCGATCTTGATGTTCTCGTTGCGCTTCATCAGGGCGAGCGTCTTGATGTCGACCCGGTCCATGGTGTCGATCTCGCCGGTGATCAGCGCGTTGGTGCGCGCCGCCACGTCGGTGACCGAGAGCATCTCGACCTCATCGAAGTGCGCCGCTCCCGCCTTGAAGTAGTTCGGGTTGCGCTTGAAAGAGGCGCGGACGCCGGGCTCGAAGCTCTCCAGTATGTAGCCGCCGGTGCCGACCCCGCTCATCGCGTCGACCTTGCCGTCCTTCGAGGGCAGGATCGCCACGTGGTAGTCGCCGATGACGAAGGGGAAGTCCGCGTTGCCGCCCGAAAGCTCGACCACGACGGTGTCCTTGCCGTCGGCCTTGATGTCGACCACCTGCTCGAGCAGCGGCTTGGCCGCCGATTTCGAGTCCGCGCCCCGGTGGTGGTTGACCGAGGCGACGATGTCGTCGGCGTCGACGGTCTTGCCGTTGTGGAACTCGACGCCCTGGCGGACCTTGAAATACCAGGTCTTGGCGTCGTCCGAGGCCTCCCAGGAAGCGGCCACTTCGGGCACCAGCTCGCCTTCCGAGTTGATCTCGGCGATGTGGTTGTTGATGGCGAAGTTCAAGAGCGCCATGTAGCCGTTCTCGAAGGTCGCCGGATCGAGCGAATCCGTGGTCGAGCCGTGGCCGATGCCGAGGCGCAGCTTGCCGCCCCTCTTCGGCGTCGCGGCCAGCGCCTGGCCGGCGAGCGTGCCCGCTGCGGCCGCGCCCACGCCCAGCGCCGCGGCCCCGGCCAGGAACTGGCGTCGATCGATATGGCCCGCGCGCAGCAGGCGCTCCAAGTCGCCCAGCTTGTTCATGCTTGTCTCCCTGCCTCGGCGCCCGCCCCTGCCTCCCTTTAAGGCTTCTGTTTTTGCGGGCAGATGTTGCCAAGATGATGGACGAATTGGGAAAGGGACGCAAGAACGCCGGCCGGCCGATTAGACAGGCGAGGTGTCCTGCCGTAGGATAAAGCCATGAAATCCCTGCTCGCCGGTCTCGGTTTGCTCGCGCTCCTCGGCCTCTGGCCCGCGACCGCCAAGACCGCCACCTGGGAGGCCGCGGGACTCACCTTCAGCGACGAACTGGGCGGTTTCAAGCTGGTCTCGGTATCCGGGTCCGGGTCGCTCGCCGACCCGATCGTTATCGTCGAGGAGATTGCGACGCTGGAAGCGGCGATCCTGGTGATCCGCGGCCGGCAGCAGCGCAAGACGCCGGATCGCCAGGTGTCGATCCCGACCTTCATCAACCTCGCGATCATCAAGATCGTGATCAACGGGAGCGGCCGGGTCTGGACCGGGTTCGACCTGGAGCTGCAGGAGAAGCTCCGCAGTCCCAGCACCTACGGCGACGGCCTGTCGTTCGACCAGATGCGCAGCTTCGGCGAGGCCGCGCCGGCCTCGGACAGCTTCGCCTTCAGCCAGCAGATCAGCGAACCCTACGACCGGGTCAGGTTCGGCCGGGGCAGCGTCGACCCCGGCGCCACAGTGCGCTTCAACTTCTTCATCACCGACCCCACGCCGCGCGGCGAGTTCTTCCTGGTCCAGGAGCCGAAGCTGCTGCTGTCCCGGAAGCACGGGCCGGCGCCCCAATTGGCGACCACCCCGCCGCGCTGACAGGGCGCAGAAGAAAAAGACCAGCCGCATGAACAGCGCAGGCCGTGGCGCGCACGGTCCGCCATTGGCCGCTCCGACAAAAAACAAAATGACTCACCACAGAGACACAGAGAGCACAGAGAGCACAGAGAAACAAAAAGGGTTGGATAGCGCGCGGAGCGCGCCAAAAAACTTTGGTTTTTCCTCTGTGTTCCCTGTGCCTCTGTGGTGAAGCCTTCTTTTTGGTTTCTCCGCAGCCTGGGCGACCTCATCCGCGCGAACGGTCATCGCGCCTGAAGTACTGGAGACCTTCGGGACCCCGCCCGGTCTTGACCGAGAGAAGCGTGCCGTCGAAGACTTCTTGAACCAGGAGCAAAGGCGAACGCCGTGAAGCTGGTCGGCTACAACATCCAGTATTCTCTCGGCAAGGACGGCCGTTACGACCTTGCACGGATCGCGGACACGGTCGGCGGCGCCGACGTGATCGCCCTGCAGGAGGTCGAGCGGAACTGGCGGCGCAGCGGCATGGCCGACCAGCCGGCCGAGCTCGGCCGGCTCTTGCCCGAGTACTTCTGGGTCTACGGCCCGGCTTACGACATGGACGCCAGCACGCATCGGCCGGACGGCGGCGTGGAGAACCGTCGCAAGCAGTTCGGCACCATGATCCTGAGCCGAACGCCGATCCTGTCGTCGCGCCTGCACCTCCTGCCCAAGATGGCGCCGCTCAGGCATTTCAACACCCAGACCGGCGCCCTGGAGGCCGTCATCGAGGGGGAGAGGGGGCCGTTGCGCGTCTACTCGCTCCACCTGGCCCACTTCCTCGCCGCCGAGCGCCTGGCCCAGATCGAAAGCCTCTGGCGCATCATCCGCGCGGCGCCAGAGGAGGGCGGCTGCTGGAGCGGCGCCGACCCCGACGCCTACGAGCACTGGGAGTGCGGGGCCGAGCCGCCCATGCCCCGGGAGGCGATTCTCCTGGGCGACTTCAACCTGGAGCCCCGCTCGCCGGAGTACGAGGCCCTGGTCGGCCCCCGCAGCGCCTGGGACGACCGGGTCGAGGTGCGCCACCGCCTGGTCGACACCTGGGTCGCCGCCGGGAACGCGGAGGACGAAGGGGTCACCTACCCCGAGAACCCGAACTACCCGACCCTCGGCGATCTCCGGATCGACTACTGCTTCGTGACCGCGGGCCTGGCCGACCGGGTCCACCGCGCCTGGATCGACAACGAGGCCCAGGGCTCCGACCACCAGCCCATCTGGGTCGAGCTCGAGGTCTAGCAATCTGCTAAGTCGGCACCATCACCCTTCGACAAGCTCAGGGTGAGGGCAGAATGCATCAAAGAAGTACCCTCATCCTGAGCTTGTCGAAGGATGAACGTGATCAAGGGCTCGGGAGTTCTTCGCCCCTTACCGAGAATCCTCCGGCAGGGCGAGTTGGCCGCGGACGTGCCAGATCAGGCGCGCCGCGACCGCGCGCCAGGGGCGCCAGGGCGCGACCAGGTCGCGCAGGGTCCGGGCGTCGGGCCGCTCGGCCAGCCGCTTCAGCTTCTGCACGCCGATCATCAGGCCCAGGTCGTCGGCCGGGAAGACGTCGGGGCGGCCGAGCGAGAACAGCAGGTAGACCTCGGCGCTCCAGCGGCCGATGCCCTTGAGCTTGCGGAGCTCGGCGATCGCCGCCTCGTCGTCGAGGCCGGCCAGGGTTTCCAGGTCGACCCGGCCGGACACCAGGTCCTCGGCGATCGCGCGGCCGTAGGCGATTTTCTGCCGGCTGAGGCCGACGGCCTTCATGGCCTCCTCGTCGAGCGCCAGGAAGGCTTCGGGTTGAATCTCACCGAAGGGGTCGCCGCAAGCCTCTCGCAGGCGGCCCCAGATCGCCGAGGCCGAGGCGACCGAGACCTGCTGGCCGACGATGATCCTGAGCAGCGCCCGGTAGCCCGGCTGCTCGGCGCGCAGCGGCGGCGCGCCGAAGTCGCGGTAAGCCGCGCCCAGGTCCGAATCGAGGTGGGCGAGCTGCTCCAGACCCTCACGCAGGGCCGCTTCGCTGTCGATGCTCGTCATCGCGGCACCCTGGCGCGCGCGGGACTTGTGGGCAAGGCCCGCGCCAACCAAGTCTTGCTCTGATGACCCTTTCCGCGCCCGTCACCCGCTTCGCGCCCTCGCCCACCGGGCTGCTGCACCTGGGCCACGCCCACTCCGCCCTCTTCGCCTGGCGGGCGGCGCGGCAGGCCGGCGGCCGCTTCCTGCTGCGCATCGAGGACATCGACCGGGGCCGCTGCCGGCCCGAGTTCGAGGCGGCGATCTTCGAGGACCTGGACTGGCTCGGCCTCTCCTGGGAAGAACCGGTGCGCCGCCAGTCCGAGCATCTCGACGACTACCGCGCCGCGCTCGACCGCCTCGGCGAGCGCGGCCTCGTCTATCCCTGCTTCTGCACCCGGAAGGAGATCCAGGCCGAGATCGCCCGCGCGGGGCGGGCGCCCCACGGCCCCGAGGGCCCGCTCTATCCGGGCCTCTGCCGCGGCCTCCCGGCGGACGAGGGCCACGGCCGGGTCGCCGGCGGCGAGGCCCATGCGCTCAGGCTCGATCTCGCCCGCGCCCTGGAGAGCGTGGGCGACCTTGCCTGGGAGGATCTGGGCGAGGGCTTCATCGAGGCGACGCCCGAGATCCTCGGCGACGTGGTCCTGGCCCGCAAGGACGTGCCGACCAGCTACCACTTGGCGGTGACCTTGGACGACGCGCTCCAGGGCGTCACCCTGGTCACCCGCGGCGCCGACCTGCTGCCGGCGACCCACGTCCACCGCCTGCTCCAGGCGCTGCTCGGCCTGCCGACGCCGACCTGGCACCACCACGCCCTGGTCGAGGACGAGAGCGGCAAGCGCCTTGCCAAGCGCCACGACGCGCTCTCGATCCGCGCCCTGCGCGCCGCGGGCAAGAGCCCGGCCGAGGTGCGCGCGCTGGCCGGCTTTCCGGACTGAGGCGCGCGTTCAGCCGGCCGCTGACGAAGTGCACAGTCGGCACCATCACCCTTCGACGAACTCAGGGTGAGGGCGAGGTGATTCAAGAAATGACCCTCATCCTGAGCTTTGTCGAAGGATGACGGCGATCAAGGGTTCCGGACCATATCAGCTGTACGGCGGACCCGCCCTACTCCGGCACGCGCAGGCCGTGCAGGATGTCGAGGTAGTCGGGGTCCGAGGCGGTGACGTAGCCGTGGCGCACCAGGAAATCGATGTTGACCAGGGCGACGTTGAACTTGAAGTCCTCGGTCTCGGCCAGGACCTCCATGACCTGACCGATCGGCCAGAGGTAGAAGGCCTCGACCTCGCCGTCGGTGTTGCGCGGCTCGAAGTCCTCGGGCAGCAGCAGGTCGTAGCAGAACAGCACGTCGTTGCGCAGGCCCTCGTCGCGCTCGGTGATGTAGGAAACCCCGCTCACCGCGATCGCCCGTTCCGCCAGGGCGCGCGGCATGTCGGCCTCCTCGGCGCACTCCTTGACCAGGTTCTCGCGCACGCTGATGCCCGCCGGCTGGCCGCCGGCGACCAGGTTGTCGAGCTTGCCGGCGCCGGTCGGCTTGTGCCGGGAGCGGCGCCCGACCCAGAGGCGCAGGCCGTCCCCGGCCCGGTGGTAGCCGTTGAGATGGACGCCGAAGCCGCGCACCCCGAACATCGGCACCGCCGCTCGTTCGATGGTCATCAGCGGCGCCGCGCCCCAGCGGTTCAGGACCGGGTAGGGCTCGTTGCGCCAATTGGGGAACTCGCCCCGGTCGCGGAAGCGCTCCAGGACCTCGGCCACCGCCTCGGTGCGGGCCTTGACGCTGCCCAGCGCCGGGTGCAGGCGGACAGACTGCTCGCTGATCCGGAACACCCGGTCGTAGGCCGCCAGACGCCGGGCCGTCTCGTGCCGGACCCAGCCGACCTGGTCCGAGCCGACCATGAAGGGCCGGTAGTCGGCCGGCTCCCAGCGCTGGCAGCCGCGGATCCGGTCGAGCAGGCTCAAGTGAGCGCCTTCTGCGAGGTGAGCACGGCGTTGACCGCCTGGATCTGGCCGAGACAGCGGGCGATGTAGGCGGTCAGCTCGGGGGTCAGCCCCTCGACCTGGAGGTCGATGGCCAGCTCGTCCCCGCGTGGGCCGATGCGGTCGCTGACCCAGCGGCTCGGCACCAGGTTGCGCTTGGCGAAGAGCTCGAGGACCCGGGGCATGACCCCGGGCTCGGCCTCGGCCTGAATCGAGAAGCAGGCGACGGTAAGGCCCTGGTCCCGGCGGCGGCCGGGCGAAGAGGCGAAGAAATCGGGGGAAGAAGCGGAACGACTAGCGGACATGACACGCAAACTCCTGTCTGGCGAAAAACGGTCGAAAAGCTCGGCCCGGCTGCCCCTTGGGCGCCGGGTGGCTAATTCGAATCCGCGTGCCGAACAGGTGTTGCGTCATGGGAGCGAGACTATCGCCCGGAACCCGCGCAGGCAAGGGCGGGCGGAACCATGGAGGCCATGGCGTTTGGCCATTCCGGCAAAAAAAGAAAAGCTGATTCACCACAGAGGACACAGAGAACACAGAGGAAAAACCAAGGTTTCTTTTCGCGCGCTTCGCGCGCAACCAACCCTTTTTGGTTCTCTGTGTTCTCTGTGTCCTCTGTGGTGAATCTTATTTGGTTCTCGGGATTCAGCTCAGCCCCTCCTGCGCCAGGAACTCGTCGACCACGGCGAGGAGGCGGGCGAGCTCGGCTTCGCCGGTCTGGGGGTTGAGCAGGACGGCGCGCAGCCAGCGCCGCCCGCGGTAGAGCGGCAGGGAGAGGAAGATCCCGGCCTCGAGAAGGCAGCGCTGCAGCGCGGCGGTCAGGCGGTCGCCCCGCTCCGGATCGTCCCCAAGGTCGTCCGTGGTGTCGTCCGCGCGGTCGCCCGCGGCGGGCCGGAAGCAGAGCAGGTTGGAGTCGGGCCGGGCGGCCAGCGCCAGCGCCGGCCGCGCCTCGATCTCGGCCAGCAGGCGCCGGGTCAGCGCCAGGTTCTCCTCGACGATCTCGCCGAGCCCCTCGAGCCCCAGGTGCTGCAGGGTGAGCCAGAGCTTGAGCACCTCGGCCGCCCGGGTGCCCTGGAGTCCGAGCTCGCCCAGGTTGGTGAAGCCGCCGGTCGCGGCCATGTAGGGCGCGTCGATCCGGAAGTGCCGCTCCAGCGTCGCCGGCGCGCGGAACAGGCAGCAGGCGCAGGCCTTGGCGACGTAGAGCCACTTCTGCGGGTTGAAGGTGATCGAGTCGGCGCGCTCGATCCCGGCCAGCTTGCCGCGTCCGGCCTCGCTCAGGATCATGGCGCCGCCGTAGGCCGCATCGACGTGGAACCAGAGGCCCTTGTCGGCGGCGATCCCGGCCAGGGCCTCCAGGGGATCAAAGCTCCCGGTCACCGTGGTGCCGGCGGTCGCCACGACGGCGAAGGGGGCGCCGCCGCCCTGTTCCGCCTCGTCGATCGCCCGCGCCAGCGCCGAAGGCACCATGCGGCCGTCGGAGTCGGTCGCGACCGGGACCACCGCCTTGGAGCCCAGGCCGAGCACCATGGCGGCCTTCTTGAGCGAGGTGTGGGCCGCCTCGGAGGCGAAGACCAGGGGCCGCCGGGCGAGCCCGGCGAGGCCGTCCTCGGCGACGGGAAAGGCCCGGTTGCGGGCGACCGCGAGGGCGTGGATGTTGGCCAGCGATCCGCCGCTCGCCATGACCCCGCCGCAGCCCTCGGGCAGGCCGAACAGCCGGCCCAGCTCGGTCATCAGCCCCGCCTCCAGCCGCGAAAAGGCGGGCGACATCTCGAGCGACAGCAGGTTGTTGTTGACCGCCGCCCCGGCCAGCGCGCCGACCAGCGAGGCGGTCGCCGGCGCCGGGTCCATGTGCCCCATCCAGCCGGGGCTGTGGGGGTTCATCGAGGCCTCGAGCAGCGCTTTCAGGCCGTCCAGGATCTCCGCCTCGTCGAGGGGCGCGCGCGGCAGCCGAAGCGCCGTCGGCCCCGGCTCGGGCGGCAGCGGCGGCCGCCCACCGGCGCTCGCCATGTGGTCGAGTACAAGGTCGAGCGCGCGGCCGAGCAGCGCGCCGACCGCCTCCCGGTTCGCGCCGTCCGGCGCGGCGAAGGCGGCGGATGGTCGGCTCGCTTCGGACATGAATCAGGCACCCGGGTCGAGGATGTTGGAACTGGCGCCGACACTCTGTCATTGCCGGGCTCGACCCGGCAATCCGGGAACCGCACCTGCCCTTCTTTGTCATGGCCGGACTTGATCCGGCCATCCAGGGCAACCGCTCATCACTTGCATGGTTTGCTGGATGCCCGGTTCAAGCCCGGGCATGACGAGACGTGTGGCCACGACCCAAAACGGCCCCGTCCCTTTTTGTCATGGCCGGGCCCCGACCCGGCCATCCAAGGCGGCTTCATAGCGCGACTGCCAACAGACCCTGGATGCCCGGATCAAGTCCGGGCATGACAGAAGGGAACGCTTACCAAAAAAGATTCCACCACAGAGGCACAGAGAACACAGAGGAAAAACCAAGGTTCTTTTCGCGCGCTTCGCGCGCAACCAGATCCTTTTTGGTTCTCTGTGTTCTCTGTGTCTCTGTGGTGAAAATCAGTTGGTTTAGGTTGGGGCGAATGCTCGCTGCGGTCACTCCGCCGGGCGGGTGGCGCGGATGTCGATGAAGATGCGCACCTCGTCGGCGACCACCGAGGTGTCCTGCCACATGCCCTGGCCGACGCCGTAGTCGAGGCGGGAGATCTCCAGCTCGCCCTTGGCCTGGGCCAGCAGCGCCCCGTCGCGCTCGGGGTGCGGCGCGATCGCGAGCGTGAAGGGCAGCACCACCGGACGGGTCTGGTCGCGCAGAGTCAGGCGGCCGCGCGCCTCGTAGAGGTCGCCGCCCTTGTGCGCGAACTCGGCCGCCTCGAAGCGCGCGGTCGGCCAGGTGATCGCGTTGAACAGACCCTTGCCCTTGATCGCGTCGTCGCGCTCGCGGCTCTGGCTGTTGACGCTGGCGATCTCGATGGTCACGGCGACCCGGCTGGCGGCGAGGTCCTCGGGGGCGAAGGCGATCTCGGCGTCGAACACCTCGAAGACGCCGTCGACCTCGGCGCCGGACTGCTTGGCGATGTAGCCGACCCGGCTGCCGACCTCCACGGTCCAGGCCGGCGGCTGAGCGGCGGCGGGCAGGCAGAGGATGCAGAGAAGGAAGAGCAGGAAGACCAGGAAAGCGCGGATCACGGCCTGCCTCCGCCGCCCGGCAGCATGCGGGCGAGCACCTCGTCCTTCAGCCAGAAGCGGTGGCGCAGGGCCGCGCCGATGTGGACCAGGACCAGGCCCGCCAGGGCCCAGCCCAGGACGAAATGGGTCAGGCCGAGCGTCTCTTTCAGGGCCTCGTCGGGCCCGGTCAGGTTGGGCAGGACGAAGAGCCCGAAGACCACGACCGGGAAGTTGGCGGCCCAGGAGTGCACGATGCCGACGGCCGGCTGTGCCAGCAGCAGGGCGTAGAGCAGGAAGTGGCTCGCCCGGGCCGCCCCGACCTCCCAGGCGGCCATGCCCGGCGGCAGCGGCGGCGGCGGCGCCACCTGGCGCCAGGCGAGGCGCAGCAGGGTGAGCGCCAGCACCGTCACGCCGATCGACTTGTGGATGTTGTAGACCTCGATCTTCTCGGGCCCGAGCGGCAGCGTATCCATGTAGAGCGCGATGCCGATCAGGGCGAAGACCAGGACCGCCGTGACCCAGTGGAACAGCTGGGCCGGCCAGCCGAAGCGGCCGCCCGCGCCCACGCCCTGCGTCTCGGCAAGGTTCGTCATGGTGAGGCCTCTCTATCCTCGCGCGCCGGACGGCGCGCATGACGTCTCGCTGCGCTGCCATGGAGCTTCCGGCCGCCCCCGCCCGCATGATCCGGGCAGCCGTCGCCTGCATTTCCGGGCCCGCCGCTTCGGGCTTGGCGCCCACCCGTCCGGCTCTTGCCGTCCGGGATTGCTTGGCGGTCATACTAAACCCGGCCCCCGCGCGCTGAAAAGATGCGGACGGCCCCGCGTCGAGACGGCTGCCTGGACAAACGGGCCGCGCTATGCTGTTCAGGTCCTGAACGATGGCGCAGAGCGAGAACGAAGTACGCGCCGATGGAAACACGAGTGTCGGAACCGATGAGCAGAGTGAGAGCCGCGCGCTATATCGCGCTGGGACTGGTCGCGGCGGCACTGACCGGTTGCTACACGAGCGAACGCAGGCAGGATCAACTGGCGGTGGGCTGCGCGGTTCGTGAATGCGTGTGCACGCCCGAGCGCCTCTCGATGGATCGCGAGCGGCTGAGGAATCGGCCCGTGCAGTTCCACGAGAACGGCAACGCCTACTGCCCCGAGGGCTTCAGGCTGCGCTTCAGGGAAAAGCCCCGGGGCAGCTTCAAGCGTTACTACGGGGGCTGATTCTCTAGAGCGGATCATGTTCAGTTGGAACCACCTCGTGGTTCCAACTGAACATGTGAATCCGCTCTACATCTGAGGTTTAGAGCAGATTCACCCGGTTGATGGATCGCCTGTGGCGATTCCATCAAACCGGATCTGCTCTAGGGGCTGGCCCGCCCCGTCAGACCTGCCGCGTCAGACCGCCCCGCTGGCGCGCAGCAGCGCGGCGACGGCCTCGGCGAGGCGGCGGTAGCCGGCCGCGTTGGGGTGGATCTGGTCGCTCTTGAGGCCCGGGCTCTTCAGGATGTAGGCCAGGATCTCGCCCTCGTAGGGGAGGCGGTGGGCCTCGGCGAGGCGGGCGTAGAGCTCGGCCCCCTCGGAGAGCCAGAGGCCTGGCTCGGGCACGCCGATCAGCACGACCGCGACGCCGAGACCCCGGGCCAGGCCGATCATGGCGTCCAGGTTGGCCTCGGTGGCCGCCCGGTCGTGGCGGCGCAGGAAGTCGTTGCCGCCGTGGCAAAGGATCAGCAGGTCCGGCTGATGGCGCCGCAGCGCCCCTTCCAGCCGCCGCAGCCCCGCGCCCGAGACCTCGCCCGGCACGCCGTCGCGCAGCACCTGCCGCCCGATCAGCCGCTCCAGCACCGCCGGATAGCTCTCCGCCGCCGACGCCCCGGTTCCGTAGGTCAGGCTGTCCCCGAAGGCGAGCACAACGGCATCCTTCGGCAGCGGCGGGATCTGCGGGGTGCTGGGCCCGCACGCCGTAAGGGCGAGGAGGAGGGTTAGGAGGAGGGTGCGGTTGAGCTGGCGCAAGACGAACACCGGTTCACATGGCGCTTTCATATCGCCACCGCGACCCGGAACAAGAGGGACGGGTTATTGCTAACCCACAACCCTCACCCCGGCCCTCTCCCGGCGGGAGAGGGCCGGGGTGAGGGCTAGTTGGTTCCTTTGAACGCGGCCCCGGCATGATCGGGGTCACGCCGCCTCCCGCGCCCCCCGTTCCACGATCTCCGCGATGTCCGCCAGGATCGCCGCCAAGTCGTAGTCCTTCGGCGTGTAGACCGCGGCGACGCCGTCGCCCTTCAGCGCCTCGGCGTCTTCCGGGGGGATGATGCCGCCGACGATGAGCGGGGTGTCGGCCAGGCCCTGGTCGGCCAGGCGGGCCTGGGTCTCGCGGGCCAAGGCGACGTGGGAGCCGGAGAGGATCGAGAGGCCGACCAGGTCGACGCCCTCCTCCAGCGCCGCGCCGGCGATCTGGGACGGGGTCAGGCGGATGCCCTCGTAGACCACCTCGAAGCCGGCGTCCCGGGCCCGCAGGGCGATCTGCTCGGCGCCGTTGGAGTGGCCGTCGAGGCCCGGCTTGCCGAGCAGGATCTTGGGCCGGCGGCCGAGCCGGGAAGCGAGCGCTTCCACCCGTTGCTGGACGGCGGCGATGCGCTCCTCCTCGCGCGCGAGGCCGCGCACCGTGGCGCCGGCCACGCCCGTGGGGGCGCGGTACTCGCCGTAGACCCGGCGCAGGGCGTCGGCCCACTCGCCAGTGGTGACCCCGGCGTGGGCGCAGGCGATCGAGGGCTCCATGACGTTGGCGCCGCCCTTCGCCGCTGTTTCGAGCTCCTTCAAGGCGGCGGCGGCCGCGTCGCCGTCGCGCCGGGCGCGCCACGCCGCGAGGCGCTCGAGCTGGTCTTTCTCGGCGTCGGGATCGGGCGTGAAGAAGCCGCCGTCGGTCCCCTCGGTGAGCGGCGAGGGCGCGGATTCCGTGTAGGCGTTGACGCCGATCACGGTCTGGGCCCCACTCTCGATCGCGGCGACCCGCTTGGCGTTGCTCTCGACCAGGGCGGTCTTCATGTAGGCGCTGTCGATCGCGGCGACCGCGCCGCCCAGGTCCTCGATGCGCGCCAGCTCGGCCTCGGCCTCGGCGACCAGCTCGGCCACCTTGGCCTCGATCGCCTTCGAGCCGGTGAAGATGTCGTCGAACTCCAGCAGGTCGGTCTCGAAGGCGACGATCTGCTGCAGGCGCAGCGACCACTGCTGGTCCCAGGGCCGGGGCAGGCCGAGCGCCTCGTTCCAGGCCGGCAGCTGCACGGCGCGGGCCCGGGCGTCCTTGGAGAGGACCACGGCCAGCATCTCCAGGAGGATGCGGTAGACGTTGTTCTCGGGCTGCTGCTCGGTCAGGCCGAGCGAGTTGACCTGCACGCCGTAGCGGAAGCGCCGGTACTTGGGGTCTTCGACCCCGTAGCGCTCTTGGCAGATCCTGTCCCACAGCGCGACGAAGGCGCGCATCTTGCAGACCTCGGTGACGAAGCGCAGGCCCGCGTTGACGAAGAAGGAGATGCGGCCGACCGCCTTGGGGAACTCGTCCTCCGGCACCTGTCCGGTCGCCTTCAGGGCGTCGAGGACCGCTATGGCGTTGGCCAGGGCGAAGGCGATCTCCTGCACCGGCGTCGCGCCGGCCTCCTGCAGGTGGTAGGAGCAGACGTTGATCGGGTTCCAGCGGGGCACCTCGCGCGTGGTGAAGGCGGTCACGTCGGTGATCAGCTTCATCGAGGGCGCCGGCGGGAAGATGTAGGTGCCGCGCGAGAGGTACTCCTTCAGGACGTCGTTCTGGGTCGTGCCCGACAGCGCGGTCCGCGCCACGCCCTGCTTCTCCGCCGCCGCGATATAGAGCGCCATCAGCCAGGCCGCCGTGGCGTTGATCGTCATGGAGGAGTTCATGCGGTCCAGCGGGATGCCGTCGAGCAGGGTCTCCATGTCGCCCAGGTGGCAGATCGGCACGCCGACCTTGCCGACCTCGCCCTTCGCCAGCTCGTGGTCGGAGTCGTAGCCGGTCTGGGTCGGCAGGTCGAAGGCGACGGACAGACCGGTCTGGCCGCGCGCCAGGTTGGTGCGGAACAGCGCGTTCGAGGCGGCGGCCGTGGAGTGCCCCGCATAGGTGCGGAACAGCCACGGCCTGTCCCTTTGCGGCGCAGCATCGGCGCCCCGATTCTCCTGATCCCGCTGCCTCTCGGCCATGGTCTCTACCCCCGCATGGTCATGATATTACTGACAAGACCGGTTGTTCGCACGAAAATTACCCGTTGACACTCAACAACGAAAGATCTTGTCGTATTGTGCATTGCAAAAAGCCTATCCGCGAAGTAAGAGTCAAGCAAGCGGCAAGGTCGTTCCGTCACAATCCTAGCACGGGCGGCCTTCCGGAGCCTTGCGAGGGGGAGTTTCGGCCATGCCGGCGACGCAGCCGGATGCCGGGGGAACTTGAAGGAGAGCAACGAGCATGAGCCCAGTGACCGAGAGCGGCGTGGCGGACGCCGGCGCCGAGCAGCCGACGGTGCCGACCAAGGACCTCTACGAAGTCGGCGAGATCCCGCCGCTCGGCCACGTGCCCAAGCAGATGTACGCCTGGCTGATCCGGCGCGAGCGCCACGGCGAGCCGGAGAAGGCCATGCAGGTCGAGGTGGTCGACATCCCGGAGCTGGACAGCCACGACGTGCTGGTCCTCGTGCTCGCCGCGGGGGTCAACTACAACGGCGTCTGGGCCGGCCTCGGCGTGCCGATCTCGCCCTTCGACGTGCACAAGGCGGAATTCCACATCGCCGGTTCGGACGCCTCGGGCGTGGTCTACGCGGTCGGCTCCAAGGTCAAGCGCTGGAAGGTCGGCGACGAGGTCGTGGTGCACTGCAACCAGGACGACGGCGACGACGAGGAGTGTAACGGCGGCGACCCCATGTACTCGCCTTCGCAGCGGATCTGGGGCTACGAGACGCCGGACGGCTCCTTCGCCCAGTTCTGCCGGGTGCAGGACCGCCAGCTCATGCCCCGGCCGCGCCACCTGACCTGGGAGGAGAGCGCCTGCTACACCCTGACCCTGGCGACCGCCTACCGCATGCTGTTCGGCCACCGGCCGCACATCCTGCGGCCGGGCCACAACGTCCTGGTCTGGGGCGCCTCGGGCGGCCTCGGCTCCATGGCGGTCCAGCTGATCGCGACCGCCGGCGCCAACGCGATCGGCGTGATCTCCGACGACGACAAGCGCGACTTCGTCATGCAGCTCGGCGCCAAGGGCGTGATCAACCGCAACGAGTTCGACTGCTGGGGCCGCCTGCCCGAGGTGAAGGACGTCGACGGCTACCGCGACTACATGAAGAAGTGCCGCGAGTTCGGCAAGGCGATCTGGTCGATCACCGGCAAGGGCAACGACGTCGATTTCGTCTTCGAGCACCCGGGCGAGATGACCTTCCCGGTCTCCTGCTTCGTGGTCAAGCGCGGCGGCATGGTGGTGTTCTGCGCCGGCACCACGGGCTACAACCTGACCATGGACGCGCGCTTCGTCTGGATGCGCCAGAAGCGCATCCAGGGCAGCCACTTCGCCAACCTGCTGCAGGCCTCCCAGGCCAACACCCTGGTGGTCGAGCGGCGCATCGACCCCTGCATGTCCGAGGTCTTCTCCTGGCACGACATCCCGCGCGCCCACACCAAGATGATGAACAACCAGCACAAGCCCGGGAACATGGCCGTGCTGGTCTCGGCCAAGCGCCCCGGTATGCGCACCATCGAGGACGCGATGGAGGCGTGACGGGCGCGGACGAGGTGCTCAGTCGGCACCTCAACCTTCGGCAGGCGCGCAGCCCAGTGCGACGCGCGGGTGAGGGTAAGCTATCTCAATGATTTGACCTCATCCTGAGCTTGTCGAAGGATGACCGTGATCAAGCGCTCCTCGTGGGCGTGGCGTAAAGGGTAGCGAGAGCATGAGACAGGACACCGCCGTCACCGCATCCCGGCGCATCGACGCGCCGCAGGAGTCGCTGCTGGAGGGCTGCCGCGAGGCGCTCGCCGCCGCCGAACGCTTCATCGCCTCGGCCAAGGCCGCGGTCGCCGCGAAGGTCGCGCCCGAGGGCCGGGTCGAGGCCGCCCGCCTCGAAGCCGAGCAGTTCGCCGCCCACGGCTACGCCTGGCTCGCGACCTACGGCGCGGCCCTCAAGGAGATGCTGCAGTGGGCCGAGCGGCTGGAGGCCGAGGGCGCGCTCGGCGAGCTGGAGAGCCTCATGCTGCGCGCGGCCTTCGGCGAGTATCTCGACCAGATGGCCGGCGGCATCGCGCTCAGCCAGGTCGAGGTGGTGCGCCCGGCCGACCTCGGCGTCTCGCAGGTCGAGATGGCCGGCTTCCTCAACGACCCGGCCGTACGCACGCTGCGCGAAGGCGGCAACACGACGGCCGTACGCGCCCGCATCGCGGCGCTGATCGCCGACGGCGATTTCGGCCGGGCCGCCCTGGGCGACGAGACGCTGGACATGATCCGCGACCAGTTCCGAAAGTTCGCCGACGACCACGCGGAGGCGGCCCACGCCTGGCACCTGAAGGACGACCTGATCCCCATGGAAGTGGTCGAGGCCCTGGCCGAGCTGGGCGTCTTCGGCCTGACCGCGCCCGAGGAATACGGCGGCCTCGGCATGGGCAAGATGGCCATGTGCGTGGTCACCGAGGAGCTGTCGCGCGGCTACATCGGCCTCGGCTCGCTCGGCACCCGCTCCGAGATCGCCGCCGAGCTGATCCGCCTGGGCGGCACCGAGGCGCAGAAGCAGGCCTGGCTGCCGCGCATCTCCTCGGGCGAGATCCTGCCGACCGCGGTCTTCACCGAGCCGGGCACCGGCTCCGACCTGGGCGCCTTGCGTACGCGCGCGGTGCGCGACGGTGACACCTACAGGATCACCGGCAACAAGACCTGGATCACCCACGCGGCACGTACGGATGTCATGACCCTGCTGGCCCGCACCAACCCGGAGGAGAAGGGCTACAAGGGCCTCTCCATGTTCCTGGCGGAGAAGCCCCGGGGCACCGACGAGGCGCCCTTCCCGGCGCCGGGCATGACCGGCGGCGAGATCGGCGTGCTCGGCTACCGCGGCATGAAGGAGTACGAGCTCGGCTTCGACGGCTTCGAGGTCAAGGCCGAGAACCTCCTGGGCGAGGTCGAGGGCGAGGGCTTCAAGCAGCTCATGGCGACCTTCGAGTCGGCGCGCATCCAGACCGCGGCCCGCGCCGTCGGCGTGGCCCAGAACGCCCTCGAGCTGGGCCTGGTCTACGCCCGCGAGCGTCAGCAGTTCGGCAAGGCGATCCTCGAGTTCCCGCGCGTCGCCGGCAAGCTCGCCTGGATGGCGGTCGAGACCATGGTGGTGCGGCAGCTGACCTACGCCGCCGCGCGGGAGAAGGATTCCGACCGGCGCTGCGACATCGAGGCCGGCATGGCCAAGCTGCTGGCTGCCCGGGTCGCCTGGGCCAACGCCGACAACGCGCTCCAGGTCCACGGTGGCAACGGCTACGCCGAGGAGTACAAGATCAGCCGGGTGCTCTGCGACGCCCGGATCCTCAACATCTTCGAGGGCGCCGCCGAGATCCAGGCCCAGGTCATCGCCCGCGGCCTGCTGACGCCGGGCCGGAACTGAAAACAAGAACAAAAGGTCTCACCACAGAGACACAGAGGTCACAGAGGTCACAGAGGAAAAACAAATTGTTAGCGCGCGAGCGCGCAGACCGATCCACTCATGTTTTTGGTTCTCTGTGTCCTCTGTGTCTCTGTGGTGAACGGTTTCTGGTTTCGCGTTTCAGTGCCTACAGTCGATAGCCCTCGACCAGATACCGCTCCCTGAAGTTCCGCGTGACCCCAGCCAAGCGCTCGTCCAGGCGGGCAAAGACTTCCGATTCGATTTCCGCCGGCAGACCCTCATAGAAAGCCTCGGCAATCGCGCCCGCCACGGCGGCCTGGGTATCGGCGTCGCCGCCCAGGGAGACCGCGCGCCGGACGGCGTCGAGGAAGTCGGAAGACTCGAGAAACGCGATGATGGCCTCGGGGACCGAGCCCGGGCAGGTCGCGTCGAAGCTGTAGCTCGGCCGGATCTCCTCGATGCTGCGATCCAGATCGTAGGCGAAGGTCGCGGCCACGTAGGCCTTGATTTCCGCCTTCCCGGCGCCGCTGCGCGCGAGGAAGATCGCCGCCGCCACGGCCTTGGCCCCGGCGACGCCCTCGGGGTGATCGTGGGTGACCGTCGCGCTGGCCTCGGCTTCGGCCAGGACCGCGTCCAGGCTGTCGTGGGCATAGGCGACCGGACTGACCCGCATTGCGGAGCCGTTGCCGAAGCTGTTGTAAGGCCCGAGATCGTCGGAGCGGCCCCACCTGCTGAACAGGTAGCCGTAGCCCGCGTTCGGGTAGAAGCGATAGAACTTCCGCAGGTTCTCGTCGTAGGCGCGGTCGTGGAGCAGACAATCCGCGACCGCCGCGGTCAGCACGGAATCGTCGGTGAAGGTCGCGCCCTCGGGGAAGAGCGGAAAGTCCGTCACCTTGACGTGGCTGCGCTCGTAGACCGAGCCGATGATATCTCCGGCGATTGCGCCCAGCACGTCAGCCGCCGCTCACGATCTCCGGCTCGCAGCGCACCGGGAAGTTGACCGAGTTGGCGATGAAGCACTCGGCGTGCGCCCGCTCATGGAGCTGGCGGGCCCGCTCCGCGTCGCTCTCGGCCGTGATGGTGACTTCGGGGCGCAGGATCACCTCGGTGAAGCGGCCTTTGCGCGGCTCTTCCAGCATGGTGCCCTCCGCGGCGTCCCGGTAGGCCGTGACCACCACGCCCTTCACGGCGCAGAGGTGCAGGTACCAGAGCATGTGGCAGGCCGAGAGCGCGGCGACCAGCAGGTCCTCGGGGTTGTGCCGCGCCGGGTCGCCCAGGAAGGCCGGGTCCGAGGAGCCCTCGATCGGCG